>CALPIW020000067.1 GCA_943323725.2 Polynucleobacter meluiroseus
CTGCTGGTGACCCAAGGCAAGCTCCGCTGGAGCATGATCCACCTCTGGCCCAACAGCGCCGCCTCCGTCGAAATGGTCGACGCGCTGCCGGTCGACCAGTGGCGTCGCGTGACGGCGACTTACGATGGCTCGTCGAAAGCCGCCGGACTCCGCCTCTACGTCGATGGCCGCGAAGTGAAGACGACGGTCATCCGCGACACGCTCCACGCCAAGCCCCGTGACAACGCCTTGGAGATCGGTTCACGCTCCCGCGACGCCGGTTTCCGCCATGGTTCTCTCGACGAAGTCCAGCTCTGGCGCACGGCTCTGACGCCCGCCGAGGTCGCCGTTCATCACGGACTCTCCGCGGACACCCTGCCCGCTTCCGTCCACGCCGAGCATGCCCTCCGCCGGGCTGACCCGGCCTTCGCCCAAGCCTGGGAACGCGTCCAGCAAGCTCGCCGGGCCCTCGCCGCTCATGAAGAAAGCGCGCCCGCCTTCTTCGCGATGGAACATTCCCCGCTCGCGCCGAAGTCCTTCGTGCTCACCCGCGGAGAATACGACAAGCCCGACCTCTCCAAGCCCTGCGAGCCAGGCATCCCCGCCCGCATCTTCCCTTGGAACGCCGAACTACCTAAGAACCGCCTCGGCCTGGCCCAGTGGCTGACCGACCCGAAGCATCCGCTGACTTCCCGCGTCATCATCAACCGGCTCTGGGCCCAGGCCTTCGGCGCGGGTCTGGTGGCCTCGAGCGAAAACCTCGGCATGCAAGGCGACCTGCCCACGCACCCGGAGCTGCTCGACACTCTGTCCGTCGACTTCATCCGCAGCGGCTGGAACACCAAGGCGATGCTCCGCCGTCTCGTGCTGAGCTCGACATTCCGGCAGTCCTCTACCCCGACGGCAGAAGGCCGCGAGAAAGACCCGGCGAACCTCTTCCTTGCCCGAGGTCCGGTGCTCCGCCTCACCGCTGAGATGGTCCGCGACCAAGCGCTACTGGCCCCCGGCAAACTGATCGAGAAGGTCGGCGGCGAGAGCGTCCAGGAATCCGCCAACCGTCGCAGCATCTACACATTCCGCAAGCGCACCGCCCCGCCGGATAACATGCTGATCTTCGACGCCGGCTCCCGCGAGATCTGCCAGCCGAAGCGATTGAACACGAACACGCCGCTGCAGGCCTTGGTGCTCCTCAATAATCCCGGCTTCGTCGAGTCAGCTAAGCAGCTTGCGGTCCGCGTCAGCAAGTCCTCCTCCGAGCCGGCCACGCAGATCACTGAGGCCTTCCGTCAAGTGTGCACCCGTGCGCCCCGCCCCGCGGAACTCGCCGCCCTGACCGAACTCTACGCGACCCAGAAGGCCAATCCGCCGCAGTTCGCGCCGGCGCCGGTCGCACCGAAAGCTGAACCGAAGAAGGCCGACCCCAAGGTCGTGGCCAAGCAGACGAACCCCAAGGCCAAGAAGTCACCGGCTCCGCCGCCTGCCCCGGCCATGCCGAGGATGCCCGCCGATCCCGCCCTGGCCGCGCTCACCCTCGTCTGCTCCACCATTTTGGCGAGCGACGCCGCCGTCACCTCCCGCTGATCATGTCCGCCGAACTTCCCACCTATGACGGCCTGATGCAGCCCACGCGGCGGCACTTCCTCGGCACGTCCGCCCTCGGCCTCGGCGCCCTCGCCCTGCGCGGCATCGTCGGCGACGCCCACGCGGCGCCCTTGCCTAAGGGCACCCACTTCCCGGCCAAGGCCAAGCGCGTCATCTACCTCTTCCAGGCCGGCGGACCTTCGCATTTCGAGACCCTCGACCCTAAGCCGCTGCTCCGCGAAAAACACACGCAACCGCTGCCTGACTCGGTGCGTCAAGGCCAGCGTCTGACCGGCATGAGCGGTTACCAAGCCACGCTCCCGTTGGCGGGCTCGTTCACGGATTTCAAGAAGTATGGACAGAGCGGCGTCGAATACAGCGACCTGATGAGTCACACCGGCGGGGTCGCCGACGATCTCTGCGTGATACGTTCGATGCACACGGAAGCGATCAATCACGATCCGGCGATCACCTTCTTCTGTTCGGGCAATCAGGTCGCGGGTCGTCCGTCGATGGGCGCCTGGGCTTCCTATGGTCTCGGCAGCATGAATGAGAACCTGCCGTCCTTCATCGTGCTGGTCTCACAGGACGCCACCAAGGACCAGCCGCTCTACTCGCGCCTCTGGGGCGCGGGCTTCCTGCCTTCCGAACACCAGGGCGTACAGTTCAAAGCCGGCAAGGAGCCGGTGCTCTTCCTGACGAATCCCGAAGGAGTTTCGCCGCATGCCCGCCGCGGCATGCTCGACGCGCTCGGCAAACTCAACGCCGACCAGCGCGCTGCGGAACTCGACCCGGAAGTCGACGCCCGTCTGGCTCAGGCCGAGATGGCCTACCGCATGCAGACGAGCGTGCCGGAGGTCGCCGATCTTTCGAAGGAGTCCCCCGCCACCCTCGCGATGTATGGGGACAGCGTGAAGACTCCCGGCTCATTCGCCGCCAACTGCCTGCAGGCGCGTCGGCTCATCGAGAAGGGCGTCCGCTTCGTCCAGCTCTTCCACCAAGGCTGGGACCAGCACGGCGGTCTGCCTAGCGGCATCAAGCGTCAGTGTAAACAGACCGACCAGGCTTCGGCGGCGCTCATCAAAGACCTCAAGCAGCGCGGCCTGCTCGAAGACACGCTCGTGATCTGGGGCGGAGAATTCGGCCGCACGGCGTATAGCCAAGGCAAGATCACCAAGGAGTCTTACGGTCGCGACCACCACCCCCGTTGCTTCAGCCTCTGGATGGCCGGCGGCGGCATCAAGGGCGGCCATGTCCACGGTCAGACCGACGAGTTCGGCTACAACATCGTCAAGGACCCGGTCCATGTGCACGACCTGCACGCCACGATGCAGCACCTCCTCGGCGTCGACCACGAGCGGCAGACCTTCAAGTTCCAAGGACGTTACTACCGTCTGACGGACGTCGCGGGGCACGTGGTCAAAGCCGTGATTGCCTAAGTCGTTACCTTCCTTCGATAGTGGGCCCGATGTCCATGTCGGCGCCACCCTCTGCGATCTCCTCCCGGCCCTTCCGGCTATACCTGTCGTCGATCGTTCTCGGCACGCTGGCCATCCAGATCCAGAACGTCGCGGTCGCCTGGCAGGTGTTTCGCCTGACCAAGGACGAAGGCGCCAACGCCGCCTTGGCGCTCGGGGCGATCGGCTTGGCTGAGGTCATCCCGTTCGTCAGCGCGGTCCTCTTCGCCGGTCACGTGGCTGACACGAACAACCGCCGACGTATCGCCATCGGTGCCTTGTCCGCGATGTTCGGGCTTGGGCTGCTCCTGTTCATCCCTGAATTCCTGACCGCCCGCTGGGCCCAGTTGACGGTCATCTACGGCGTGATCGTGCTCGGCGGCCTCGCCCGCAGCTTCCTCACGACGGCCCGCCAAGCGCTCATCGCGGAGATCCTCCCGCGCGACCTCATTCCCGGCGGCGTCCGCTGGCGCAACACGCTCTTCGAACTCGCCTGCGTGCTCGGCCCCGGCCTGGCGGGCCTGATGGTCTGGCTCGGCGAAAAGAACGGCCTGGCCCACGCGGAAAACGTCGCCTATGCGGCCATGTCGCTTTGCTTCGCGACCTCGCTGGGCCTGACCATCGCGCTCCGGCCGACGCAGACCCTGCAGTCCCGTAACCCCGAGCCGATCTTCACGAGCCTGCGCCAAGGGATCGATTTCATGCTCAGCCAGCGCGTGATGCTCGGGGCCTTCACGATGGATCTCTTCGCCGTCCTGCTCGGCGGCGCGGTCGCCCTGCTGCCGATCTTCGCCGATATGCTGCAAGTCGGCGCCTTCGGCTTCGGCCTCCTGCGTGCTGCGTCCTCCATCGGCGCGGTGCTGATGTCGCTCTACCTCATCGTGCGTCCGCCGCTAGCCCACGCCGGACCATCGCTTTACGGATCGTTCGCCGTCTTCGGCCTGAGCACCATCGGTTTCGCCCTCTCGATCGCCTTGGCGAACGCCCTCGGCCTCGGCCTGACCGCTGCCTTCGTCTTTTCCGCCCTCTTCTTGCTGCTCGCCGGCGCCGCTGACGCGGTGAACGTGATCATCCGTCAGACCATCCTGCAGACGTCCGTGCCGCCCGAAATGATGGGACGGGTCTCGGCCGTGACCGCGGTCTTCATCGGCTGCTCGAACGAACTCGGCATGGCCGAGTCCGGCTTGGCCGCCCGCCTGATGGGCACGGTGAATTCGGTGGTCTTCGGGGGTCTGGCGACCTTCGGGGTGATGGGCCTGACCCACTGGCGCTTCCCGGAGCTCTGGCGGCTCCGGAAAGTCGGCCACGAGCCCGCCCGCTGACCCCGCTTGGGCTTGTGTCAGCCCCCTCAGGTGTTTCTTATCGGAACACCCCTATGAAGCTCCTCCGCTTGCTCCCCTGCCTGCTGGCTATCAGCCTGTTCGGCGCCGACCCCAAGAAGCCCGACTACGACTCCCAGTATGTCCTCGGCCCCGACTCCCAGGAGAAGGCCGGCGTACCTAAGGGCGAGGTCACCGAGTACGAGCTGACCGACTCGAAGGCTTTCCCGGGCTACGGCCGCAAGTGGGCCCTCTACGTCCCCAAGCAGTATGATCCTTCCAAGGAGGCCTGCCTGATGATTTTCCAGGATGGTCTGGGTTACGCCTCGCGTACCGGCCAGTGGCGCGTGCCGGTCGTCTTCGACAACCTGATCGCCCAGAAGAAAATGCCGGTGACGATCGCCCTCTTCATCAACCCAGGCCTCATCCCCGACCCGAAGAATCCGAAGGGCAAAGACAAGAAGGGCAAGCCTCTCGGCAAGTCGAACCGCTCCTTCGAATACGACAACGTCACCGACCTCTACCCTAAGTTCCTGGTCGAAGAGATGATCCCCCTCGCCGAATCCAAGGGCGTCAAGATCTCCAAGGATCCGGCTCGTCGCGGCATCGCCGGCTCTTCGTCGGGCGGCATCTGCGCTTTCAACGCCGCTTGGCAACGCCCCGAGGCCTTCAGCAAGGTCTTCACGACCATTGGTAGCTTCACCAACATCCGCGGGGTGATCAGCAAGGGCGCCGAAAAGGGCGGCAACCTCTTCCCGCAGATGATCCTGGAGTCCCCGAAGAAGAACATCCGCGTCTTCTCCCAGGACGGCACGCATGACCTGACCAACGAGTTCGGCGTGTGGCCGGAAGCCAACCAGAAGATGGCCGACGCCTGGAAGGCCAAGGGTTACGACTACAAGTTCATCATGGGCGAAGGCACCCACAACGGTCGCCATGGCGCCCAGCTCCTGCCGGAAGCGATGACCTGGCTCTGGCGCGACGTCCGCTAAACCGATGCGCCTCGCCCTCCTTTCCCTGCTCTGCCTCGGGGCCCTCGCCGCCGCCGCCGAGCCGACCTTCCAGCCCTTGCTCGATCCGCAGCTCTCCCAGTGGGAGAAGTGGCTCGGGCCGGTCCATCGCGCCTACGACCTCCCGGGCTACGTCCGCGGAGCCAAGCCGAAGGACGATCCGGTGCTGGGTCTCAACAATGACCCGTTCAAGGTCTTCACGACCCGCCAGGTCGACGGCGAGACGGTCCTCAATATCACGGGCCAGGTCTTCGGCGCGCTGACGACCCTGAAATCCTACGATAACTTCCACCTCCGCACCGAACAGCGCTGGGGCCAGAAGCGTTGGGAGCCTCGCCTCCAGGCGGTCCGCGATAACGGGATTCTGATCTTCTGCATCGGTGAACACGGCGTCCAAGGTAAGAATTGGATGCGCAGCCAGGAACTGCAGGTCCAGGAAGGCGATATCGGTGACTGGTGGCCGCTGGCCGGCGCGATGGCCGAGATCCCGATCCGCACCGACGATCCGGTGAAGAAGCGCGTCTACGACCCGAAGGGCAAGGTGACCACGGTCGATGCCCGCGTCTGGCACGGCACGGAATACCCGGAGAAGCCTTTCGGCGAATGGAACCTGATCGAGTGCTACGCCCTGAACGGCGATGCGGTCTTCCGGCTCAACGGCAAGACGGTCAACGTGCTGCTCAACTCACGCTACCGCGAGAAGGGCTCGACCGTCGAAATCCCCCTGAAGGCCGGCAAGCTGCAGATCCAGTCCGAAGCCGCGGAGTGCGAGTATCGTCGCATCGAAATCCGTCCGCTGACCGCCTGGCCGGCCGACGTCGCCGCCGACCTGCCGAAGCGCTGAACGCGCCCTTCGTCCGGCGATGCTCCGAGCCCTCGAACTGCGCAAGGACTTCGGCGGACTGACCGTGCTCCACGCGACGTCGGTCGATTTCCGGCCCGGCGAGGTGCACGCCCTCATGGGCGAGAACGGCGCCGGCAAGTCGACGCTGATGAAGGTGCTCGCTGGGCTCTACCGACCGGACGGAGGTCATGTGGAATGGCGCGGCGCCCGCGTAGACTTCGCCTCGCCCCACGACGCCTTGGTCGCCGGCATCGCGATGATCCATCAGGAGCTGATGCCGATCCCCGATTTGACGGTGGCGGAGAACATCACCCTAGGCGCCGAACCCTGCGGACGCTTCGGACGCGTCGACCGCGCGGCCCAGCTGCGTCGCGCCAAGGAACTCTTGCAGGAACTCGAATCCGAAATCGATGCCTCCCGTCAGATGCGCACGCTCACGGTGGCGCAGACGCAGGTCGTCGAGATCGCCAAGGCGCTCGGCCGTCAGGCCGACGTGATCCTGATGGATGAACCGACGGCCGCCCTCTCCGACCACGAGATCGCCGCCCTCTTCCGGGCCATCGCTCGCCTGAAGGCCCGTGGCGTGGCGATCGTCTACACGACGCATAAGATGGACGAAGTCTTCCGTCTGGCCGACCGCATCTCGGTCCTCCGCGATGGCCGTCTGGTCGGCACCGCTCCCGCGTCCGATCTCAGTCCGGCGAAGCTCATCTCCCTCATGGTCGGCCGCGAGATGGCTGACGTCTTCCCGACCCGCTCCCTGCCCACGGAGGAAATCTTGCTAGAGGTCACCGGACTCACCCGTGAGCCGGCCTACCGCGATGTCAGTTTCCAAGTCCGCCGCGGCGAAGTGGTAGCCCTCGCCGGCCTGATGGGCGCCGGCCGCACTGAAGTGGTCAGCGCCGTCTACGGACTCCAACCCGCCGGCAGCGGTGTCATCAACTTCAAAGGCAGGCCCTTGGTGGTCAGGTCGCCCCAGGACGCGCTCGCCGCCGGCATCAGTATGGTGACCGAGGATCGTAAAGGCCTCGGACTCATCCCGGCCCTCGGCGTGGACCAGAACATCACCCTGACGTCCCTGCGCACCCTGTGCCGCGGTCAGCTCATCGACCACCTCGCCGAAGCTGCTATTGTCGGGACCAAGATCGAGGAATTCGCGGTCAAGACCAGCCGTCCGTCCCAGCCCATCGCCCAGCTCAGCGGCGGTAACCAGCAGAAGGCCCTCCTCGCCCGCTGCCTGC
>CALPIW020000068.1 GCA_943323725.2 Polynucleobacter meluiroseus
CATGGTCGAGAACCAGGACCGCAACGTCGGTCGCATCCTGGCCAAGCTCAAGGAGCTCAAGCTCGAGGAAGACACCATCGTCGTCTACTTCTCGGACAATGGCCCGAACGGACATCGCTGGACCGGGGGCATGAAAGGCACCAAGGCGACCACCGACGAAGGCGGCGTCCGGTCGCCGCTCTTCATCCGCTGGCCCGGCAAGATCGCGGCAGGTACGCAGGTGAAGCCCATCGCCGGCGCCATCGACCTCGCCTCGACGCTCGAAGCCTTGGCCGGCATCAAACGCGTCGGCGACCGCCCGCGGGACGGCCGCGACCTCTCGCCGTTGCTCAAGCTCGGGAACGACGCCGACTGGGCTCCGCGACAGATCTTCAACACTTGGGGCAACAACGTCAGCGTGCGCACCCAGACCCATCGTCTCGATGGCGCGGGCAACCTCTTCGACATGGTCGCCGACCCCGGCCAGACAACGCCGATCCAGGCCAAGCAACCTGAGCTCGCCCAAGAACTCATCGCATCGGTCGCCGCCTGGCGCCAGGAAATGGGCATCGCCGCACCCGCGGGCGGCAAAGGCAAGGGCAAGGCGGCCAACGGACCCGGCAACGCCGTCGACCCGCGCCCGATTCATGTCGGCTACCGTGAATTCCCGATCACCATGCTCCCGGCCCGCGACGGCGAACCGCGCGGCCAGATGCGCCGCAGCGCCAGCGCGCCGAACTCTTCTTATTTCGTGAACTGGACCAAGCCCGCGGACGCCGCCGTCTGGAACGTCGAGGTCGTCACTGCCGGCACTTACGTCGTCACCCTCGATTACGCCTGTGCCGCCGATGCCGTCGGCACCCCTCTGGAGCTCTCACTCGAAGGCACCCTGCTCAAAGGTAGGATCGACGAAGCCTTCGACAGCCTCCTGAAGCCTGAGCAGGACACCCTGCCCCGTCCGCACGGCGAGTCCGTGATGCGCGACTTCCGGACCATGACCCTCGGCGAGATCCGGCTCGAGCCCGGCAAGGGCGAGCTCAAGCTCCGCGCCCCGGAAGTGCGCGGCCAGAGCGTCATGGAGTTACGTCGGATCACCTTGACGCTGAAGTAAGATGCGCGGGACGACACTGCTTCTCCTGATGTCCGCCGGCCTCATCGCCGCGGAAGTCCCTCAAGCGGGCAACGCACAGGTCGAGCAGGTCATGAAAACCTTCCAGGGCCGTGGCGTGATGGCCGATGACACTCCGGCCTCGAAATCAGCGGAGGCGCTGAAGATGTTCACCGCCCGCCCCGGTCTCACGGTCGACCTCATGGCGGCGGAGCCCTCCGTGGCGCAGCCCATCTACGGCAGTTGGGATTCACAAGGGCGCTTCTGGGTGACTCAATACCTCCAGTACCCCTTCCCGGCCGGGCTCAAGGTCGTCAGCTACGACGAACACATCCGCGCCAAGTTCGATAAAGTCCCCCTGCCTCCGCCCCGCGGCGAGAAAGGGGCCGACATCATCAGCGTCTTCGAAGACACGCAAGGCACCGGGACGTTCGACAAGCGGACCGATGTCCTGAAAGGCCTCAACATCACCACCGCCGCCCTGCCCGGCATGGGACGCGTGTGGGTGCTGAACCCGCCTTATCTCCTCAGCTATGCCACCCAAGGCGGGCTCCCGGTCGGCGACCCCGAAGTCGAGCTCAGCGGCTTCGGCCTCGAGGACACGCACAGCACCGCGACCAGCCTCAAGTGGGGCATGGACGGCTGGCTCTACGGAGCCAACGGCAGCACCACCACGGGGAACGTCAGCAGCCGGAGCAGCAAGAACATCCGCTGGGAAGGCCAGTGCATCTGGCGCTTCCATCCGGTTCGCAAGGTCTTCGAAATCCATGCCGAAGGCGGCGGCAACACTTACAGCCTCGAGATCGACAGCAAAGGCCGCGTCTTCTCCGGCACGAACTACGGCGCGACGCGCGGCATGCACTACGAGCAAGGCAGCTATGGGATCAAGGGCTGGGGCAAGCACGGCCCGCTCACCAATCCTTACGCGTTCGGTTGGTTCGAACACATGAAGAGCGAAGGCGAGACCCGCCGCTTCCCGCAGGCTTTCGCCATCTACGAAGGCGGACTGCTCGGGGAGGAATATGCGGGCCGCATCATCGCCCCCAACTCCCTCGCCAACAAAGTCTACGTCAGCGCACGCCTCCCCGCAGGCGCCACCTTCCGTACGCAAGACGAAGCCGACCTGATCGTCAGTTCGGATCGCTGGTTCCGGCCCGTCTGGACCGGGGTCGGTCCGGATGGCGCGATCTACCTCGCGGATTGGTACGACACCCGCCTCAGCCACGTGAAGCCGGCGGACGACTGGGACAAGGAACGCGGACGGCTCTACCGTGTGCGCCCGATCGGCGAAGCCCCGAAGCTCAAGCCGTTCGACCTGCACACCTGCCCTCCGGCGGATCTGCTGGGTTACCTCGGTCACCGCAATGTCTGGTTCCGCAAGCAGGCCGTCCTCGAGATCGGCTGGCGCGACCTCCAGGAACTCGCGCCGGCGCTCCGCCAGAGACTCGCTTCGCCGAACGCGCTCGAAGCCCTCTGGGCGCTCGACGCGCTCGGCCAGGCGGAAGCCGTCCCGCTCGATCACGCCGACCCCTACGTGCGGCGTTGGTCCGTGAAGATCATGGGCGAACGAGGCGATGCGCCCGCTGCCGCCCTCCTCCAGCTGGCCAAGGAAGAGAAGCATGTCGAAGTCTGCGCGCAGATCCTGGCCTCAGCCAAAAAGATGCCGCACTCGCTGCCCTTGCTCTGGGCCGGGGTCAATCAGGTCGAGGACACCAGTGGCCACATCCCCCTGCTGGCTTGGTGGGCGCTCGAAGCCAAAGCCGAGAAGGACCGGGCGGGCGTGCTCGCCTTCCTCCGCGAAGATGCGGCTTTCCGCGAAACCAGGCTGTTCCGCGAACACCTCGCCGAGAGACTCGCCAAACGATACGCCTTGGCCGGCGGCGCCGACAACCTGCGGTCCTGCGCCGACCTGCTCACGCTCACGGAGGATGAAAAGCTTGCCGATAAGTTCCTGACCGGCATCGCGTCGGCCTTCGAAGGCGGGGCCGTTCCTCCCCTGCCGGCGAATCTGGGCGCACGCCTGCAAGCCTACCTGGCGCGTCAGTCGGGCGGAGACATCTTAGCCGAGCTCGCCAAGACCGACGGACTGAAAAAAGCGCTCAAAGAACTCGCCAATACCAAGGTCGCGACGCCCCGTCGCCTGGCGATCGCCCAAGCCCTCGCCCGGACAAAGCAGCCCGAAGCCGCCGAAGCCATCGCCCAACTGCTCCGCACCGGTGGAGCCACCGCCTTCAAGCGAGGCCTCCTGCCCATCGCCGCCCAGCTGGACAGCCCCCGGATCGCGCTGGCCATCCTGGAGAAATATGAAGGCGGCATCGCCGGAGACAAAGCCTTAAGGGAAGACGCCCTCCGCATGCTGGCGGGGCGCAAGGAATGGGCGCTCGTGCTGGTCCGCTTCGCCGACGAATGGAAGGTGCCCGCGAAGCACTTCACCCCCGACATGGTCCGTCAGCTGAGCCTCCACCACGACACGGTGATCGATGCCTCGATCGAACGTCACTGGAAAGCCCTGCTGCTCACCGGTCCGACGCCCGAGAAGGACCGCGAGATGGCCCGCATCAAGGCCCTGCTCCAGACGGGACTCGGCGACCCCGCCAAAGGCCAGGCGATCTTCACGGGGCGTTGCGCCGCGTGCCATAAGCTCTTCGACCAAGGCGGAGCGCTCGGACCCGAGCTCACCGGCTATGACCGACAGAGCCTCGAGTTCTGGCTGCTCAATACCACCTACCCCAGCCTCGAGATCCGCGAAGGCTTCGGCGCCTATGTCGCGAAGCTCAAGGACGGACGCATGCTTACCGGCCTCATGGACGCGCAAGGCGGCGGCAGCATCAGCCTGAAAGACCTCGCCGGCAATCTTACCCACGTGAAACAGGCCGGCATCGAGAAACTCGAAGCCAGCCCCATCTCGATCATGCCCGAAGGCCTGCTCACCGGCCTCTCCGACGCAGAGCTCAAGGATTTCTTCGCTTATCTGATGAAGTGAGCGAAGGCGGAGCCTCCTAGGGGACACGCGCTCGCGCAAGCGGAGCATGCGGGCAAGGGGACAACAAGCGAGGCAGTGCAAAGGTGCAAATCGGAGCGAAGCTCCTGTGCAAAAGTGCAAAAGTTGACCACAACAATCCATGGTGACGGGTGACGGGCACAGGCATCGGGAGTTCAGGTGCCGGCCGTTCGGCCATCGGGTACTGGCGCCTGGGTTCCGGCGGCTGATGGCTGAATGGCTGATTCCCGAAAGGCCGACCACCGTGGCCGTCACCCGTCACCTAGAACGAATCATACCCGCAGCATACTTTCCGGTTTCCGGTCTCCCCTTGAGCGGGAGAGTCGTTCCAGCTAGCGGGTGTCGGGGCTGGGTCTCGGGCATCAACTCAGTCCTCCGTTCAGTCCTCAACGCAGTCATCTACTCAGTCCTCCGTTCAGTGCTCGATTCAGTCCTCTGCCATCGACGCAGCCATCGACTCAGTCATCTAACCGGCGAGCCTTCCTTGACGGGGCTCGGCGGTCCGACCAACTTGGCCGCATGAAGACGATGATGCTTTTCCTGCTCGGCGTGCGCCTGCTGTTCTTGTCGGCCGCCGGCGCGATGTGCGTCTATGGCCTGCTCCATGCCGCCGACCCGAACGTCCAGTGGTACTGGACCGTCGGCCACGGCGTCGTGCTGGCGGGCTGCGTATTCCTGATCGGCAAGGTCTGGGCCTCGCTCAAGGCGACCTGGAAAGAGTAAGCCGGACCCTTTATGAGGGAAATCGGAGCCGGCCGGACGATAACTCGGGCTGGATAATCCGAAATCTTGCCTATAAATATGCCAGACCTCCCCTCTCATGAAGTCCCGTGCCTGCCTCTTTCTCGCCTTCCTCGCCGCCAGCCTGATCGCCGCCGACAAGCCGGTCGTCGTCGATAGCAGCAAACTCAAAACCAAGGAGGATAAGGCGAACGCCGCCAACTGGCCGGATAACAGCAAGGGCTCGCCGACGCCGCACGCTCCGGCGGAGAACCCGCCGAACGCGACGATTGCCCGCAGCCAGCAGGTCGCCCCGCCCGCCGCCGGCGAACGCGTGGTCTTCATCGGCAACGGTTTCGCCGAGCGCGACACCTACTACGGCCGCCTCGAGACCGAACTGCACCTCCGCTTCCCGCAGCAGCAGCTCCTCGTCCGCAACATGGGTCGCTCCGGCGACACCCCGGCCTTCCGCCCGCACCCGGCGCGTGCCAGCCAGTGGGCCTTCCCGGGCGCCGACAAGTTCCATCCCGAGTATGCGCAGCACAACGGCAAGGGCTTCTTCTCGACCCCGGACCAGTGGCTCTTCCACCTGAAGGCCGACACCGTCGTCGCGTTCTTCGGTTACAACGAATCGTTCGACGGCCCCGGCCGCGCCGCCAACTACGAAGCCGAAGTCGACGCCTTCGTCGTCCACTCCCTGACCAAGGCCTACAATGGCAAGACCGCCCCGCGCCTGGTGCTCGTCTCGCCGATCGCCTTCGAAGACCTCTCCAAGTCCCGCGACCTGCCGAACGGCGCCAAGGAAAACGCCAACCTCGAGCTCTACGCCGCCGCCATGGAGCGCGTCGCCAAGAAGCACGGCCTCACTTACGTCGACCTCTTCCACCCCACCCTCGCCGCGTACGGTAAGACGAAGTCGCCCTATACCGTCAACGGCTTCGCCCCGACGGACTTCGGTTACCGCGAGATCGCCAAGCTCCTCGCCGACGGACTCTACGGCGCCACGGCGCGCACTTCCAAGGCCGACGAAGCCCTCGTGAACGGCGCGGTGAAGCTGAAGGACTACATGTGGAACACTGATTACTCGATCCTCAACGGCGTCCACACCCACGGCCAGCGTTACAACCCCTTCGGCCCGCAGAACTATCCCGACGAGGTCTACAAGAGCCGCCAGATGACCGTGATCCGCGACACGCTCATCCACGACGTCGCCCAGGGCAAGAAGACCGACCTCGCCGTCGATGACTCCCGGACCCTCGTCCTGGCCCCCGTGCCGACCAACTTCAAGCCCAGCGAGAAGAACGGTAATCCCACGGAGTTCCTTTCCGGCGAAGCCGCCATCGAGAAGATGAAGCTCCTGCCCGGCTATAAGGTCTCCCTCTTCGCATCCGAAGAGAAATTCCCGGACCTCAAGAAGCCGGTGCAGATGTCTTTCGACGGCAAGGGCCGCCTCTGGGTCGCCACGACCCCGACCTACCCGCACTACCGCCCGGGTGATGCGTTGCCTGACGACAAGCTCCTGATCCTCGAGGACACCGACGGCGACGGCAAAGCCGACAAGCAATCGGTGTTCGCGGACAAGCTCCACATCCCGATCGGCTTCGAAATCGCTCCCGAAGGCGTCTACGTCTCGCAGGAGCCGAACCTCGCCCTGCTCATCGACGACGACAAGGACGGCAAGGCGGACCGCACGGAACTGATCCTGCACGGCTTCGATTCCCACGACTCGCACCACGCCATCTCGGCCTATTGCGCCGACGCCTCGGGCGCCTTCTACCTCCTCGAAGGCCGCTTCCTCCACAGCCAGGTCGAGACCCCGTATGGCCCGCGTCGCTGCAACGACGGCGGCGCCTGGCGCTTCGACCCGAAGTCCTACCGCCTCGAGCGCGTACAGGCCGACGTCTCCAATCCGTGGGGCTTCTCCTTCGACTATTGGGAACAGCCCTTCCTATCCGACGCTTCCCCGGGCGAGAACTGGTGGGCCGTGCCGCTCTCGGCCAAAGTCCCCTACGGCATCGAGCAGATCAAGGTCGAACAGTTCGTCCCTAAGCGCTCCCGTCCGACGTCGGGCGCCGAATTCGTCTCTTCGCGTCACTTCCCGGAAGCGCAGCAAGGCGACTTCATGATCTGCAACACCATCGGCTTCCTCGGCATCAGCTTCGGCAAGAAGGCCGACGACGGCGCCGGCTTCACCGGCAAGGCCAACGGCGACCTCCTCACCTCGACCGACGGCAACTTCCGCCCGGTGGACCTCGAGTTCGCCCCGGACGGCTCGCTCTACTTCATCGACTGGCATAATCCGCTCATCGGCCACATGCAGCACAACGCACGCGATCCCAACCGCGACCGCGAGCATGGCCGCATCTACCGCATCACCTACCCTGAGCGTCCGCTGGTGAAGCCCGCGAAGGTCGCCGGGGCTTCCGTCTCCGAACTCCTGGAGAACCTCAAGGAGCCCGAATACCGCACCCGCTACCGCACCCGTCGCGAACTCCGGGGCCACGCCCCGAGCGAAGTGCTCCCCGCCGTGAAGGCCTGGGCCGCC
>CALPIW020000069.1 GCA_943323725.2 Polynucleobacter meluiroseus
CCCCGGCCACGGCCATACTGGGCACGAAAGGCACGACTCCGGAGTATTCTTCCCCTTTTAACTTGGTTTGGATGAGGCCCGGCAGGACGGTGATGACCCCGACGACGGACCCCCCGAAAAGGCAGAAAACCGCCCCTTGCCAGCCGCAGAAGGCCCCGACGCCGGCGCAAAGGATGATGTCGGCCTCGCCCATGGCCTCGCGGCCGGCCAGGACGGTCCCGATCGTCCGGATCCACCAGACCAGGGCGGTGCCGGCGGCGACGCCCAGCAGGGCGTCCATCAGCGCCCGAAAACGGTTCACGGCCTCGATGGCGTGGGCGGTCTCGCCGTGGATCGAGGGCACGAGCATCGCGGCGACCAGGCCGGTGCCGACCAAGGCGAAGTTCGGAGCGTCCGGCACCGTCATGTCATCGAGGTCGCAACCCGAGAGGACGACGAGCAGGGGAAGGAAGACGCAAGCGACGGCGGCCTTGCCCGGCGGCAGGAAGGACCACGCGGCGACGAAGAGCAGGGCGGTGATCAGTTCGACGAGCGGATAACGGACGGAGATGCTCGCTCCGCAGCATTTCGCTCGACCGCGGAGGGAGAGCCAGCCGAACAGCGGGATGTTATACCAGAAAGGGATCGGCTGACCGCAGGCGCAGCGTGAACCCGGGGTGACGATCGATTCGCCCTTGGGCAGGCGATGGATGCAGACGTTGAGGAAGCTGCCGACGCAGGCGCCGAAGGTTCCGGCGGTCAGCATGGCGAACCCGGGATGCAGCTGGGCGAAGTTCCGGAGGTCGGCGAGCGTCATGGTCAGAGGGCGGATTCACCGAGCGCGGTGCGCATCGGGGCGTCAGGCGGCAGCATGCCGTTCCAGAGCCGGAAGGCGAGCGCTCCCTGCCAGCGGAGCATCGAACGACCGTCGCAGCCGGCGACGCCGCGTTCGCGCGCGTCCTGGAGCAGCCGCGAGGGTTCGGCGCCGTAGGTCGTATCGAAGACGAACTGGCCGACGGCGAGTTGCTCGGCCGGGAAGGGCGAGGCGTCCGTCGGCTTGAGGCCGAGCGTCGTGCAGTTGACGATCACCGCGTCGGGCTCGGCCTTGATCTCCGCGAGCCCCGCGGCCCGCACGCGCGGGTCGCCGAGCGTGGCGGCCAAGTCGGCCGCCTTGGCGACGTCGCGATTATGGAGGCTGAGCGAAGCGCAGCCATCGTCGAGGCAGGCGGCAGCGACGGCGCGGGCGGCGCCACCTGAGCCGAGCAGGATCACCGGACGGTCTTTCGTCGTGCCGCCGGTGCGTTCGCGCAGCGCTTCCAGGAAGCCTTGGCCGTCCGTGGTGTGGCCGGCCCAGCCGGTCGGCGTGCGCACGAGCGTGTTCACCGACTCGGCGCGTCGGGCCTCGGGCGAGAGCGTCGCGACGAGCGTCAGCGCCTGGATCTTGTGCGGGACGGTCAGGTTCACGCCGGCGAAGCCTTTGCCATGCAGGAGCGTCAGCGCTGCCGGCAGTTCCTCGGCGGTGATGTGCAGGCGATGGTAGCGCACGCCCGCGAGGCGGGGGTGCGTCGGGAGCAGCATCGCCAGCGCGGCGTTGTGCATCGCCGGGCTGAGCGAGTGCGCGATCGGGTCGCCGAGCACGCCGAGCTGGCCGGGCGCGACGGTGGCCGTCCGTAGGGCGGCCAGCGTGAGGGTGTCAGGCGCGCTCATCGGTCTGTTCCAGGGCGTGGACGAAGGTGAGGAAGAGGCGGCTGCTGCGGTCGTCGCCTTGCGCTTCGAACTGCGAGACGAGGTTGCGGCAGCAGCGGGCGAGTGTCTGGTGCGTCGTAACAGGCCGGAGGAACGCCTCATCGGCGGGCAGCTGGTTGTCGAGCAGCAGGAGCTGCACTTCCGCGCGGGTGCGGAAGGCGCCGCCTTCGTAGCAGTCGAGGTAGAGCGGTTCGCGTCCGCGGAAGATGCCGACCATGAAGCGACCGGGCAGGCCGACCGGTTCGACGGGCAGGCCGAGGCGGCGGGCGACGAGCAGGAAGATCAGGCAGAGCGAGATCGGGATGCCGCGACGGCTGCGGATCACCTGGGAGAGCAGGGAAGAGGCCGGGATGGCGAAGCTCTCCTGGGCGCCGCGGTAGCCTTCTTCGCCGAAGATCACGCGGCAGAGCAGGCGGCACTTCCCGCGGACGTCGAGCGGTTCGGCGATGAGCTCGCGCGTCCGTTCGGCCAGGCGGTCGAGTTCGGCGGAGTAGGCGTCGTCGGCCAGCGAGGGGTCGGTGGCGCGTTCGAGCAGGAGGCAGGCTTCTTCGAGGTCGCAGTGCGCGTCCCGGATGTGCGCGAGGAAGGAGTGGGCGGCCGCTTCCGGGGTGCGAAGGTCGGTGAGCAGCAGGCGGGCGTGGGCGGCCAGGGTCTCAACCTTGGTCAGGCCTTCCAGCCAGAGCACACCCGGCAGGCCCGCCGCCTTCAGCTTGGCGAGCACGGCTTGGCGGACGACCGGTGAAGGGTCGTCGAGGAGGCGCTCCAAGGTCGCCAGCTCCGCGTCGTGCGTCATGGCGGTTTTCTACCTTCGGCTCCAGGCTTTGGGCAACAAGGGAGTCCGCCCGCCGAGGTCTTTTCTCGGTTGACGAACCCCGCGTCAGGCCAGCGACAACTCGTCGCCCCCGGGGACGCATTGTCGCTCGGCTGTCTCTCCGCTTCCTTGGTACAGGCCCTTTTACGGCCTTTAGTCGTGCCTCCGGTTTGGAACGGACGGTGCATATCCGATGGTATGTCTACTCCTTACGGCAACCTGACCGAAAAGACCTCCGAAGCCCTCCAGCAGGCGCAGAGCGAGGCGATGCAGCGTCGCAATCCGGCGCTCGAACCTGCGCACCTCCTGCACGGCCTGCTCACGCAGGAAGGCGGCGTGACTTCCTCGCTCTTCCGTCGCGCGGGCAAGGATGAGGCCGCCCTCGCCACGGCCGTCGCCGGCCAGCTCGCCCGCCTGCCCAAGCTCGCGCAGGCCGCGGGCCAGCCCGGGCTTTCTTCCGAGACCCACGCGCTCTTGCTCAAGGCCAAGGACGAAGCCGAGACGATGAAGGACGATTTCGTGTCGGCCGAACACGTGCTGCTCGCGCTCGCCGAGACGCCTTCGCTCCGTCCGGCGTTCGCCGCGGTCGGGTTCGATCGTAAGGCGATCCTCGCCGCGCTCCAGGCCGTGCGCGGTTCCCAGCGTGTGACCTCGGCCAACCCGGAGGCTACGTACGAAGCCCTTTCCAAGTACGGACAGGATCTCACCGCCCGCGCCCGCACGGGCAAGATGGATCCCGTCATCGGCCGCGATGAGGAGATCCGCCGGGTCATCCGCATCCTTTCCCGCCGTACCAAGAACAACCCCGTGCTCATCGGCGAACCCGGCGTCGGCAAGACTGCCGTCGTCGAGGGTCTCGCCCAGCGCATCGTCAACGGCGACGTCCCCGAAAGCCTGCGCGACAAGACCCTGTTCTCCCTGGACATGGGCTCGCTGATCGCCGGCGCGAAGTATCGCGGTGAGTTCGAAGAACGCCTCAAGGCCGTGCTCAACGAGGTGAAGTCCGCCGAGGGCGGCATCCTGCTCTTCATCGACGAGATGCACACCCTCGTCGGGGCCGGCAAGGCCGACGGCGCGATGGACGCCGCCAATCTCCTCAAGCCCATGCTGGCCCGCGGTGAGCTGCATTGCATCGGCGCCACGACGCTCAAGGAGTTCCGCGAGCACGTGGAGAAGGATCCCGCGCTCGAACGCCGCTTCCAGCAGGTCTTGGTCGAGCCCCCCAGCGTGCCCGATACGGTCTCGATCCTCCGCGGACTCAAGGAACGCTTCGAGGTGCACCACGGCGTGCGCATCGAGGACGCCGCGCTCGTCGAGGCGGCCACGCTGTCCGACCGCTACATCACCGCGCGCTTCCTGCCCGACAAGGCCATCGATCTCATCGACGAGGCCTGCGCCCAGATCCGCACCGAGATCGACAGCGTGCCGCAGGAACTCGACGCCCTTAACCGCCGCGTGCTCCAGCTCGAGGTCGAGGAATCCGCTCTGAAGAACGAGAAGGACGAAGCCTCCAAGGCCCGCCTCGCCGTGCTCCGCAAGGAACTCGGCGCCGCCCGTGAGGAGCAGACCGCCTTCCGCGCCCGCTGGGTCGCCGACAAGGAGGCCGTGACCAAGGTCCGTTCTTCCCGGGCGCAGCTCGAGGATGCCAAGGCCGCGATGGCCAAGGCCGAGCGTGCCGGCAAGCTGGAGGAAGTCGCCAAGCTCGAAGGGACCGCGAAGTCGGCCACGGGTCTCTTCCGCGAGACCGTCACGCCCGAAGAGGTCGCCGAAGTCGTGGCCCGCTGGACCGGCGTGCCCGTGAGCAAGCTGCTCGAAGGCGAGCGCCAGAAGATCCTCCGCCTGCCCGACAATCTCAAGGCCCGCGTCGTCGGCCAGGAAGAGGCCGTGCGCGTCGTCGCCGAAGCCGTCCAGCGCTCCCGCGCCGGCGTCCAGGATCCGCGCCGCCCCGTCGGCTCATTCCTCTTCCTCGGCCCCACCGGCGTCGGCAAGACCGAGCTCGCCAAGGCGCTCGCGACCGAACTCTTCGACAGCGAGAAGTCGATGATCCGCATCGATATGTCCGAGTATATGGAGAAGCATGCCGTCTCGCGTCTCGTCGGCGCGCCTCCCGGCTACGTCGGCCACGAGGAAGGCGGTCAGCTCACCGAGGCCCTCCGCCGTCACCCTTACGCCGTCGTCCTCCTGGACGAGGTCGAGAAGGCGCACCCCGAGGTCTTCAACATCCTGCTCCAGGTCCTGGACGACGGACGCCTGACCGATTCGCAGGGCCGCACCGTGGATTGTCGCAACGCGATCTTCATCATGACCTCGAACATCGGCAGCCGGCACATCGCCGAGCACGCCGGCTTCGGTCTCACGGACAGCGTCCGCGAATCCGTCATGGCGGACCTCCGCGCTCATTTCCGCCCGGAGTTCCTGAACCGCATCGACGACATCGCGCTCTTCAGTCCGCTCGGCCCCGAGCAGGTCGCCGCCATCGCGGCCATCATGCTGCGCGGCCTCAACGACCGCCTCGCCACCAAGCGCATCCGTCTCGACTTCGATAAGGCCGCCCTGGCCCTGATCGCCGAGAAGGGCTTCGACCCCGTGTACGGTGCGCGGCCCCTGCGCCGCTACCTCCAGCGCGAGGTCGAGACCTCGCTCGCCAAGGCCATGCTCGCCGGTGAAATCCCCGACGGCAGCCTCGTCCGCGTCAAGCGGGCCAAGGACGCCCTCGGGTTCGAGGTCAAGGACGGCGGGTTTTCGGATTGAAGGAAGCCGCCGGCCGAGGGAGTCTCGGCCCATGACCGCTACGCGCATCCGCTGCGGGGTGGCCGGCACGGGTTCGCTCGGCCAGCACCACGCCCGCATCTATTCGACCCTGCCCGGCGCCGAGCTCGCCGGCATCTTCGAGCCGAACGACGCCCGGGCGGCCGAGATCTGCGCCAAGCATAACTGCCGCCGCTTCCTCACCCTCGACGAGATGGCGGCTAACTGCGACGCCGTCAGCGTCGTCGTCCCCACCAACCATCATGCCTCGGTGGCGCTCCCGCTCCTCGCCAAGGGCGTACACCTACTCATCGAGAAGCCCATCTGCGTCACCCTCGAGGAGGCCGCCCAGATCCTCGATGCCGCCGCCAAGGCCGACCGCATCGTCCAGGTCGGTCACATCGAGCATTACAACCCCGTGATGTCCTACCTCGAGCAGGCCGTCACCGACGCCCGTTACATCACCGCCGAGCGCCTGGCGCCCTTCACCCCGCGAGGCACCGAGGTCGGCGTCGTGCTGGACCTGATGATCCATGACATCGGCATCGTCCTGCAGCTGGCCAACTCCCCCGTCGAGCGCATCGACGCCGTGGGCGTCTCGGTCGTGACCAAGACCGAGGACATCGCCAACGCCCGCATCGCCTTCAAGAACGGCTGCATCGCCAACCTCAGCGCCAGCCGCGTCTCGCTGAAGAAGAACCGCGAGATCCGCGTCTTCCAGACCGGAGGCTACCTCTCCATCGACTTCATGGGCCAGAAGGGACACACCGTGCGCGTCGACCCGACTGCCGAAGGCGGCTTCGCGAAGGAGGAGATTCCGATCGAGAAGGGCGAGCCCCTCGCCATCGAGCTCGCCTCGTTCACCGCGTGTGTCCGCGATCGCAAGAGCCCGAAGGTCAGCGGCGAACTCGGCCGGACCGCCCTGGCGGTCGCCATCCAGATCACCGAACAGATCCGCGCCGGCATGGCGCGCAAATGAGCGCGTTCCCGGCCATCCCGGCGAGCTTCGACCGTCCCCGCGGGGGCGAGGTCGACGTCCTCGTCGTGGCCGGTGAACATTCCGGCGACCAGCACGCCGCCAAGGTCGTCGCGGACTTGCTCGCAGCCCGTCCCGGGCTGCGCATCGCCGCTTTCGGCGGACCGCAGCTCCGCGCCGCCGGCGCCCAGCTGCTCTTCGACATGACGACGTTCTCGGCCGTGGGCATCGTCGAGATCCTCTCGGCTTACCCGTTCTATCGCCGGCTCTTCGGCCGCATGGTCACGTGGACCAAGCAGTGGAAGCCCAAGGTCGTCGTCCTCGTCGACTATCCCGGACTCAACCTCCGGCTCGCGAACGAACTGCGTAAGGCCGGCCTTTCCCGCGCGGGTTTCGGCGAGACCGCGGTGATCCAATACGTCAGCCCGCAGCTCTGGGCCTGGAAGCCTAAGCGTCGTTTCACCATGGCCCGCGATCTCGACGGCGTCGGCACCATCTTTCCGTTCGAGCCCGCGTGTTACGCCGACACCAAACTCGACGCGCGCTTCGTCGGTCATCCCTTCGCGGAGAAGGAGCATGTCCCCGGCCTGCGGCATGACCCGGATGGTCCCGTGCTGCTCCTTCCGGGCAGCCGGCCCAAGCCCGTCCGGAAGATCTTCCCGGCCTTGGTCGAGGCTTTCGCGCTATTCCGACGTAACCATCCCAAGCGTCGCGCGCTCGTCTTGCACACCGGCGGCGAAGTGCACGCCGAGCTTTATCGTCTGCTCGCCGAGTACGGCGAGGAAGCCAAGGGTATCGACCTGCGACCCGTCTCCGAAGGTCCTGCGGCCGGTTGCGCCGCACTGGTCAGCTCGGGCACCATGTCGCTCACCGTGGCGCTGGCCGGCATCCCGGGAGCCGTCGTCTATCGGGCCAATCCGTTGACCTGGGTGATGGGTCGTTACCTTATCGCGGGACGCGTCGACCATCTCGGTATCGCGAATATCCTTCTTAAACGTCCGGCTTGGCCGGAATACCTGCAAGGCGCCTGCGAGCCCGCCGCGCTCGCCGC
>CALPIW020000070.1 GCA_943323725.2 Polynucleobacter meluiroseus
AGCGCTGGGATTTCTGTTGGATCCGCTTCGCCGGGGGAGTGCGCTCGAACACCATCTTCCGGGCAAGTTCTCCGGTACTCGCCGACTTCGACGCCGAGCCTTTGCGCGCGGCCATCACCGGACTGCTCGCCGAGCTCAAGGGCGTCGGGGTCTCGCGTCGCAGCCACCAATGGATCGAACTGGCCTATGATTATGTCCGCAGTTTCGCCGGCAGCTTCCGGGGCGACCCGCGGGTGCAGGGCCTCTGGGATGAGGTCCAGGGTCGGCTTGATTTCGCTTGGGACACCCAGTCGCTCGCCCGCGTCTCGGGCCTGAGTTTCGAGCACCTTCGCCGGCTTTGTCTCAAGGAAATCGGACGCACGCCGATGAACCACTTGACCCATCTGCGTATCCAGCAGGCCATTCGGCTGATCAGCGATTCCGACGACAAGTTGGCCGTGATTGCCCGCAAGGTGGGTTTCGCCAACGGTAACAGCTTCTCCTCGGCCTTCAAGAAGTCGACCGGGCATGCCCCCTCGCACTTCCGGGCCGAGGCCTGAGCCCCGCAATCGGCGGGAAATGTGCATTTGAGAGGGGTCGGGTTGCGGTTAGGGACACTCCTAAGTGTTGTAGGCGGGGGGAGGCTTCATTTGATAAGCCCATGCTTCCCCGCATCGCCCCGTTCCTGAGCTTCGCCTTGGCTTGTGCCGCCGCCGTCCTTGGCGCCGCGCCGCTCAAGGTCACCGTCGTCTCCGACGACCACCTCGCCGTCAAATCGCTCGTCGCCGAGCTCGCCTCAGCCGGCGCCGTGGTGACCGAAGCGGACCGTCCGCGGGACATCCTCTCTACCAAGCACGACAAGGACGAGGTCATCGTCCTTTATCGTAAGGACTATGCTCCCTACGAAGTCATCGATCGCGCGGCCTTGGCCGATCTCTCGAACCGAGGCATCGGTTTCGTCGCGCTTCGTGGTGCGATCGCGGGGCCGTCCGCTTCCTGGGCGCGTGATACGTTCGGCGCGGGTTGGACGCCGGAGAGCCGCCGCTTCCGCGCCTTGATGATGCTCAACATCCGCACGGACGCCCATCCGCTGGCCACGAACGCCTCTACTTTCGACGTGACCGACCAGACGGTCTTCAACCTCGAGCTCAACGAGAAGATCCACGTGCTTGCCTCCTCTTTCACTTCTAAGGTGAGCGCCAATCGTAAGAACATCACGGAAGTCTCCGACAAGGCCTCCATCTACGACATCCAGCCGCAGGCCTGGGTCTTCGAGAATGCGCGCCTCCGTTCGGCGGTCTTCCTGCAGGGCGAAGCCGAGACGCTCGCCCATGCCAGCTACCGCACCTTCATCAAGCGTGGCATCGCCTGGGCCGCTCGTCGGAGCAACGTGGACGAACTTTGCACGCCTAAGGACCTCGTCGACCTGCGTTACCCCGTCGGCGGTCCGAGTCGCGCCGAGAAGGCCATCGCCGCTTTCCAGATGCAGCCCGGCTTTAAGGCCAGCGTCGTCGTGACCGAGCCCCTCATCAACAAGCCCATCGCCGTGCAGTGGGATGAGCGCGGCCGCCTCTGGGTCGCCGAGTCCCCCGAATACCCGAACGGCCGACGACCGCTGACCGCCGAATCCTGGCGCGAGGGCGGGGTGCTGGTGCCCGGCAGCTATGATCGCCCGGCCCAGGATAAGATCAGCGTGCTCGTCGACACCGATGGCGACGGCAAGGCCGACCAGAAGCAGCTCTTCCATGAGGGCCTCGAACTCATCACCGGCTTCTGTCACTATAAAGACGGCGTGATCGTCGTCTCTCAGCCTCACATCGTCTGGCTCCGCGATACGAACGGCGACGGCAAGGCGGACAAGGAAGTCGTCCTCTACGGCGGCTTCACCCCTGGTGACACGCACTTCGTCGCCAATCACTTCGTTCTCGCTCCCGATGGATGGGTTTATGCCAGCAACGGCGGCGGCGGCGAAGTCTTCCCGGCCGCTCAGCCCGACCGCAAGGTACGGCTTTCGTCCGGAACTTTCCGTTTCAAGCCCGATGGTTCGGCCATCGAGCAGATCGCCTCGCAGGGTGGCAACAGCTTCGGCAACGAGGTCACCGGCAAGATGGAGTTCTTCCATGGTAAGGCCACCAACGGCAACCCGATCCAGCACGCCGTACTCCCTGAGTCCATCCTCGCGAAGGCGCCCGGCACGCCGGCCAAGGCTTTCAGCTCCGTGAATCCCCGTCGTCCGGTGTTGCGCACCGATCTGCCCGACCGCGCCCCGCTGCTGCAGATCGACCAGGTCGGTTATTACACCGCGGCTTGTTCCGTGGCCGTCCAGGAGCATGGCGCCTGGCCCGATGACTATCGCGACACCATCTTCATCACCGAGCCCATCCTGGATATCATCCACTTTGAGAAGCTCATCCCCGAAGGTCCGACCTTCCTGGGTGAAGTGACCATCAAGGACCGGGAGTGGCTCCGCTCGATGGACCATTGGTTCTGCCCGATCGACGTCTCGTTCGGTCCGGACGGCGCCCTGTACGTCCTCGACTTCTACACTCCGGTCGTCGCGCACAACGACACCCGTGGCCCGTTGCACAGCAAGTCCGGCGCCTCCGTGCGTCCAGACCGCGAGCACTACTTCGGCCGCATCTATCGCATCCAGCACGAAGCCGCGAAGGGCTTCGCGATTCCTGACCTGTCCAAGGCCGACGTCGCCGGACTGGTCGCGGCGTTCGATCACCCGAACAAGGTCGTCCGCTTCAACGCCCTCCGCGTCCTCATGGACAAGGAGGCCGGCCTGCTCGCCTCCGCCATCGGCCCGCTCGTGACCATGGTCCGCAGCGACGCCAAGGCCGAAGCCCGCATCGCCGCGCTCTGGGCCCTCCAGCGTCTCGACCGTCTCGAGGACGGCCTCTTGCAGGCGCTCTGCGCCGATGCGGACGCCGCCGTCCGCAAGAACGCCTTCCTCGTCGCCGAGGCCGCGCACAGCAAGATTCCGGCCGCTGTCTACGCCAAGGCCTTGCAGGACACCGAACCGCGCGTCCGCCTGGCCGCCCTCCGGGCCATGGGCTCCGCGCCCCTCGAAGCTTCCGCCGGTGCGCTGTTGCTCTCCGCCCAGGCCAGCCTGACCGATGATTGGTCCAAGGCCGCCGCGACCGCCGCCGCCGCCGCCAATCCCGGCCCCGTGCTCGCCGGTATCCTCGCTGGTCCGGCCGATCCTAATGGCGCCGACTTTGCCCGCACGCTTGCTGCCTCGCTTAACGGCGACGACGCCGTCGCGGTCCTGGCCGCCGCGGCCAAGTCGGCCAACAAGCCGGTCGTCACGGCCGTCCTGCGTGAACTGTCTGCTCGTCGCGTGGCCCCTCCGGCCGCCCTCGATGCGGCTCGGCAGTCTCTGCGCGACCTGCTCGCCGATCAGGATCAAGCTGTGGGCGCTTCCGCGGCCGCGGTCGCCGCGCTGTGGTTCACCGATGGCAGCCTGAAGGCGGAGCTCGCCGCTGCCGCTAGCCGGCTCGTGCCAGTGCTCGCCGACGATAAGGCTTCGGCCGAAGCGCAGGTCGCCGCCGCCCGCGTGCTCGTCCAGCTTCGCGACGCCTCCCCGGAGGTCCGTCCGGCGCTCGTCCAGGCCCTTGCCGGCTCCAACGAAGCCGTGGCCGTCGCCACTGCCGGTGCCCTCGCCGCCAGCGGCGATGCTTCCGTCGGTAAGATGCTCTACGCCGCCTTCCCGAAGTCGGTCGGCTCTTTCCGCGCCACCTTGTTCTCCGCGCTCGTCGGCCGTGCCGAGTGGGCCGGGCTCGTCCTCGACGCCCTCGAAGCCAAGTCGCTTTCCGCGCTGCAGCTCGGACCCATGCAGGTCTCGCAGCTCGTGCGTCACCCGGACGAGGCCATCGCCAAGCGTGCCGCCGCCGTCTTTGCCAAGCTGAACGCCGGCAGCAGCCCGGCCAAGGATGACATCGTCTCGAAACTCCGTAGCGAGGTCGAGAAGCCTGGCGACGCCGCCAAGGGCAAGGAACTCTTCGTCGCCGTCTGCCAGACCTGCCATAAGGTCGGCAACGTC
Source organism: Polynucleobacter meluiroseus (assembly GCA_943323725.2). Lineage (GTDB taxonomy): Bacteria > Verrucomicrobiota > Verrucomicrobiia > Opitutales > UBA953 > UBA953. The sequence continues at coordinate 4,028 of CALPIW020000070.1, forward strand.
GGCAACGACTTCGGGCCGAACCTCCAGGGCATCGGCTCGCACCCGCCCGCCGAGATGCTCGTGCACATCGTCGATCCGAACCGCATGGTCGACGACGAGCACCGCACCTGGAACTTCAAGATGAAGGACGGCACGCAATACTCGGCCCTCATCGGCAGCGAGAATCCGACCTTCGTGAAGCTCAAGCTCCCGGCCGGTCAGTCCGCCGAGCTCAAGGTGGCCGACATCGTCAGCCGCGAGCGCAGCCCGAACTCCCTTATGCCGGAAGGCTTCGAGTCGCTCGGTGCCGAAGGCCTGCGCAATGTCATCGCCTATCTCCGCAGCGTGGCAATCAGCCCCGAAGGCGAGACCGTCGGACGCTTCCGACTGCTTGATCTCCGGGCGGCCTTCACCGCCTCGACGAATACCGGCTTGTACGCCAGCAAGGAAGCCAAACGCGACACCTTGCCGTTCGCCCAGTTCGGCCAGGTCCAGTCCAATGGCGTCCCCTACAAGGTCGTCGACCCCAAGACCGCCAAGGACGGACTCAACGTCATCGTCCTTAAGGGCGGCAACGGAAAGGGTGCCTATTCAAAGTCCTTCCCGCAGAAGGTCGAGATCCCCGTCGGCTCCGTGGCCAATCGCATCCACTTCCTCGGTGCCGTCGGCGGCTGGGGTGCGCACGGCGACGCCGTCGCCATGATCGCCGAGGTGCATTTCCTCAGCGGCAAGGTGCAGCGGAAGGTCTTCTACGGCGGCGTCGACTTCGCCGATTACAATGGCACGGGCGATGTCCCGAAGTCCAAGTCCGCCCGTCAGCTGCTCTCCGGCGACGGCCGCCAGGTGCGTACGCATTGGATCCCGGTCGAAAGCGACGAGGTGATCGACAAACTCGTCCTGAGCTCCGAAGACACGACCATCGCTCCGACCACCGTCGCCGTCACCATCGAGATCGGTGGCCCGGCGAACCCGCCCGCAGGCAAGAACGACGGTGCGCCCAAGGCCGGCAAGAAGAAGGGCAAGGCCAACGAAGGCCCCAGCGACCTGCTCCCCAAGGATAACCCCAAGACCACCCAGGCTTATGGTCAGTCCTTCGGGCCGCGTAAGGACGGCCAGCTCCGCGTGCTCGTCGCCGGCGCCGGCAGTTCGCACAACTTCCCGGCCTTCTTCCTCGGTACCGACGCGCTGACCGCCAAGGCCGCCGGTTATGACGTCGCCGCGACGCCGAACCTCAAGGAGACCCTCGCGCTGCTTCCGCAGGCGGACCTCTTCGTGTTCAGCGGCAATCATGCCCAGTTCGGGACGCCGGAGTTCCAGAAGGCCATCCGGGACTTCGCCGCGGCCGGGAAGGGCATCGTCCTCCTGCATGCCGCCACCTGGTACAATTGGCCGCTCGAGACCAAGTATAACGACGAGTTCGTGTGCGGTGGGTCACGTAACCATGGCCATAGCGACTTCACCTTCACCGTCACCAAGCCGGAGCACCCCATCATGAAGGGCGTTCCCGCCACTTTCGTGATCAACGACGAAAGCTACAATATTGAGCTCACCCGTCCCGAAGGCGCCGACGTCCTCGGCACCATTCCCCGTCAGACGCCCAAGGAAGGACTGTCGAACATCCTGCCGTCCGTCTGGACCGTCAAATATCCTGGCGCTCGCGTGGTCTGCATCGCCCTCGGCCACGATGAGAAATCGCACGACCATCCGGCCTACAAGCAGCTCCTCTTGAACTCCCTTACGTGGGTGTCTAACAAGTAAAGAGAGTATCGAGTATGGAGTATCGAGTATCGGGGGAGTGACATGAATTCCCTACGAAATAGTTCTCCTTCGCTCATGCCTCCTGCGGCCTTTTCTATACTCAACACTCCATACTCAATACTCTAGATACAATGGTCTACCATTACGGAACCTTCGTCTTCAAGAATGGCGTCACCCCGGCCCAGATCGACCGCTGTTTCGCCGAGATGCGCGGCATGGTCGGCAAGATCCCGGGCCTGCTCTCCATGCAGCACGGCGTGTACCAGAGCGATGAAGGTTTGAACGACGGCTTCACCCACGGGTTCGTCATGACCTTCGACTCTCCCCAGAGTCGCGACCGTTATCTCCCTCACCCCGAGCACGAGCGCGTGAAGGAGATCGTCGTCCCTAACCTCGAGCGGGTGATGGTCTTCGACTTCACCGTCTGAGGGTCGTTCCGGACCCGGCCCTGCGCCACTCCCGTCGTCTTCTCCTCAATCCCTCCCCGTGAAGACGTTGCTTGCCCTCATCCTGCTCAGCGGCGCTTCGTTCCCGGAAGGACTGCTCGCGTTGGATCTCCCGATGCTGGCCGGGAGATTTCATTTCACCCTGGTGCATTCCGACGGACGTAAAGACCAGGTCGGCGAGATCGAGATAAGCTACCTCAAGGATTTCAAGTTTCCTTGTTCGGCCGTCGGTTATGAGGCCTTGAAGTTCGAGAATGAGCGGATCGCCGTCATCAAAGACAAGTCGGGTAAGTCCATGATTTCGAGGGACTCGCTAGATGCGCAATGTCCGACAAATCTCTTCAAGCTGGATGCAAAAGAGACGGCAGGCTCCATTTCGGCACAGCCAGAAGCTTATACTCGGCTGCGCCTCGAAGCAACGGATGCGGACAATCTCACCTTAAGCATCACCCATAAGCGGGGAGCCTTGAATATCGGTCCGCACATCTCCCTCTTCCACGTCTGGCCCGACAAGCCGACCACAACTATCTATCTGAAGAGGGCGAAGCGCTCCGCCGACGGCAAGTCATCAGCAAAATCAGAGCCATTACCGAACAACCTGCCAGCAGGCTGGCCGAAGTTCGAACAGTAATCCTCCTCGTCCATTTCTCATTGGGGCGGGATCAGGCTCTCCTTGTGTCCAGCCGTCGGAGATACTTTTCGTTCAGCGACCAGCGGCTCCGGCGTCGACGCCTTTGACGTCGAGGTCCGGCTTGGTGTTCCAGCGCGGCTTCCAGCCGGGTTTATCGACCTTGGTGCGGAAGATGACGGTGTTGTCCAGGGCGAGGTCGTCGCTCCAGATGAACTTGGCGTCTTTGAAGTCGTGGTCGAAGTAAGGCTGCTTGGGGTCGACTTCCTGGACGGTGAATTCCTTGGCGAAGGACCATTGGCTGTCGTCGAAGTCCACGGCCCACCAATTGGCGGGAAGAGGGTCATGACGGACGGACGGAGCCTGGGTGTCGCCTTTCAACGGTCCGTGGAAGAAGCTGCGGGCTTTCCAGCGCCCGTCGGTGACCGTGCCGTCGGCGAACTTGAGGC
>CALPIW020000071.1 GCA_943323725.2 Polynucleobacter meluiroseus
CCCATCCCGTATTTCCTCCAGCTCCTCTGCCATCACAGCTGGATCCCCGTGCACCCGCCGACGATCCTCAAATTCGGCGACATCGACGCCTTGAACACCCCGTGGACGCGGCCCGGCTCGATGGTCTGCAGCGGCGCGTTCACGCTCGAGAGCTGGGAAGTCGCCCGCCGCGTGGTCGTACGCAAGAACCCGCTCTACTGGAACGCGCAGGAAGTCTCGCTCAATGCCGTGGAGTTCCGCGCCATCGCCGACCTCTTCGCCGAAGAACGCGCCTTCCGCGGCGGCGAACTGCACATCACCGGGGCGGTGCCGCCCTACAAGGTGGCCAAGCTCCGCGCGGACAAGGCTCCGCAGCTGCGTATCGACCCCTTCCTCGCGACCGCCTTCGTCTGGGTCAACTGTGACATCCAAGGCGACAAGCCCGCGGACGTCGCCGCGCGCAAGGCGCTCACCGACCCGCGGGTCCGCCGCGCGCTCGGCATGGCCATCGACCGCAACCTGATCGCCGAAAAAGTCCTGCGGGCCGGCGAGAAGCCCGCGCTCCACTTCACGCCGCCCGGCACGGGCGGATTCCAACCGACCGCGCGCTGGCAACAGGACGCCACGGAAGCCCGGCGCCTCCTCGCCGAAGCCGGCTACCCCGGCGGCAAAGGCCTGCCGAAGCTCGACTACCTCTACGCGACCTCCGAAGGCCAGCAGATGGTCGCGCAGGCCTACCAGGAGATGTGGCGCCGCGAACTCGGGGTCGAAGTCGAGCTCCGTAACCTGGAATGGAAGGTCTACCTGACCGCCATGCGCAAAGGCGAATTCCACCTCTGCCGCGGCGCGTGGGTCGGCGATTACAACGACCCCAACACCTTCCTCGAGATGCTCATCACCGGCAACGAGCTCAACAACTGCAACTGGAGCGACGCGGAATACGACCGCCTGCTCGGGCTCGCCGCGCGCGAGACCGTCGCCGCCAAGCGCTATGGCTATTTCCAGCTCGCCGAGGCCCGACTGGTCGAACAGGCGCCCGTGCTCCCCGTCGTCTTCAATACGAACAAGTATCTGATGCGCCCGGAAGTCCAGGGCTGGCACGCCACCTTGCTCGACCAGCACCCGCTCTCCGCCGTCCGGCTCGTGCCCGCCCCGGCGAAAGGAGATTGAAGCGACCCGCTCCCCGCCTATCTTTCCCTCATCGCCATGCGCTCCCTCGTCCTCGCCCTGCTCGCCACCTTCGTCACCCTGACCGCCGTCGCCCAGTCCGACCCGCTGCGTCCCGCGCCCCAGGATAAGGCCTTCGCCAAGCTCCGAGGCATCACCCAGTTCTACATCGACGTCACCACCTCGGAGAACCGCCCGGAGGACGCCGACCTGCGAACGGAGATCCGGGACGGGATGGAACTCGAGCTCCGTCGCGCGAACCTTACTCCCAAGTCCGTCGAAGGCCTGAGCCAGGAAGCCGCCACGCCGCTGCTCCTGGTCGACGTGCGCTATGACCGCGGCCTCGGACGCTACACCGCCGACGTCACCCTCTCCGTGCGCGACAACGCGACGATCACCCGTAACAGGGAAGCCGTCCTCGCCCAGTCTTACAGCGAATCTCGCCGCGCCCTCGGCACGTCGGACACCGCGCTCAACCGTGAGGTCAAGTCCCGCAGCCGCGAACTCGTGCTGGAGATCATCGACGGCATGAAGCGCCTCAAGTAAGCGGCCGGCCTTGGAGCTGCTGAAGAAGATGCGGGGCGACGGGGCGGAACCGCCGCCGCGTTCCTCTTTCAAGGAGACCTTCGCCGTGGCGCTCGTCGCGATCACGGTCATCGGCGGGCTCACCTTGCTGACCTCGACCCTCGAGGTCGCCCTGCTGCTCGGGACTTTCGCCGCCAGCTCCCTGCTGGTGTTCGCTTACCCGGACGTGCCGTTCAGCCAGCCGCGCAATGTCCTGCTGGGCCACCTCATCGGCAGCGCGTGCGGGCTGACCGCCGCCCACTTCCTGCCCTTCTGGTGGGGTCCGGCCGTGGCCGTCGGCGCCGCCATCGCGCTGATGAAGCTCACCCGCACGGTGCACCCGCCGGCGTGCTCCAATCCGCTGATCCTCTGCGCGCTCCCGCACGCTTCGTGGACCTTCCTGCTCTTCCCCACCCTGACGGGCGCCGGCCTCATCGTCCTGGTCGCCCTCTGCTATCACAACTTGCGCCGCGACGCCCGCTGGCCCAAGTATTGGTTCTGAACTTATGTCCTCCGCCGAAGCCCGCCTCGCCGAACTCGGCGTCACCCTGCCCACGCCTCCCGCCGCCGCGGGCGCCTACGTCCCCGCCGTCCGCACGGGCAACCTGCTCTACCTCGCCGGCACCCTGCCGATGAAGGACGGCAAGGTAACTTCGCTCGGCAAGGTCGGCCGCGAGGTCGACCTCGTCCAGGCCGCCGACGCCGCGCGACTCTGCACGCTGAACGCCCTCGCCAACGCCAAGGCCGCCCTCGGCTCGCTCGACCGCGTCACGCGCGTCGTGATGGTCAACGGCTTCGTCAACGGCGTCGACGGCTTCAGCGACAGCCCCAAGGTGCTCAACGGCGCCTCGGAATTCCTCCTGCAGGTCTTCGGCGACGCCGGCAAGCACGCCCGCGCCGCGGTCTCCGTCAACGGCCTGCCCCTCGGCGTCTCCGTCGAGGTCCAGCTCGTGCTCGAAGTCCGCGACTGAACGCGCTCAGCCTTCGGACAGGCTGACGCGGGTGAAGTCGATCTTGAACGACTTGCCCTTCGGCGGCTTGCCGCAGTTCCCGATCTGGGCGCAGGCGCGCTTCACCAGTTCGGCCATGCGCGCGTCGCGCGGCGAGTTGATCCAACCGGAGAAAGAGACGAAGCCCGAGGCGTCGATGCTGACGGTGACGCCGCAAGTGCCGCCGGCGGAGACGGATTCGCCTTCGGCCGCGACGATCTCGCGCCACGCCGTGAGCAGCTTCGCCTGGACGAGGCCCGCATAGGCCGCGAGCTCGGAGGCCGACCCGCCTTCGCCGCCGTTGTCGCCGGTGCCGTAGCTCCGGCCTTTCTTGACGGACACGCCCCCGATGCCGCCTGACTTGGCGGACCCACCGGGCCGGCCGGACTTCCCGCCTTGGCTGTTTTCAAACTCTTTCTGCGTCATGCGGGTCGGCTTGCTGCCGACACCTTTGTTCACGACCGCCTTCGTCGCAGGCTTGGTGTTCGCCGTGGGCTGGGGAGACTGTTCCGTCCGCTCGCGGTCTTTGAGGATTTTGTTGACGTTGAGTTCAGGGATATTGATCGGGGCGATGCCTTTGTTGGTCCCGGTCTCGGCGCCTTTGGCGACGCCGGGCGCCTTGCCGATCTCACCGGGACGCTTGCCCGGGATGCCTGCGAGGTCGATGAGGAGAGGGTCGACCGGTTCGACGTTCTCGCTGTCCTGACGCGCGGCATACCAGGAGAAACCGATGACCGCACCGAGGAGACCGAGGTGCACCGCCACGGAACCGACCCAACCTTTGCCTCCGCTCGACATCTCAGCGCGTCTCAGTGTCGAGCGCCGCCTTCGTCAGGCCCTTGGCCTTGGCGAGGGAGAGCACGTCGATGATCTTCTGGTAGGAGAGAGCGCCGTCGCCGCGGATGCGGACGATCGGCTGCTCGGCATCGGGCAGGGCCGCGAGGGCGGCGAATTCGGCTTCGAGCTGGGCCGTCGTGACCGGACGGGCGCCGAGGGAAAGCCCGCCGTTACGGTCGATGCTGACGATGCGATGCTGCGCCTTGGTATCCGGCGCCTTGCCCGCGCCCTTGTCGGCCTTGGGCAGGTTGACGGCGGTCGTCTGCTCCAGCACCGGCGTCGCGATCATGAAGATGATCAGCAGCACGAAGCAGAGGTCGAGCATCGGCGTCACGTTCAGCTCATTGAGCACGTGCAGCCGGTTCGGCTTGGAGAAAGAGCGGGCCATCGGCGCTTACTGGGCGTCTTCCCAGCCGGGCAGCGCGGCGGGCGGCGCCTCGGAGACCGGAGCGGCGACGGGCGCGGCGGGCGACGGCTGGGCCGCCTGGGCGGCACGGCGCAGTTGTTCGCGTTCCTGCGCGGCTTCGAAGTTACGGCGGGCTTCGCCTTCGAGCTCGAGCTCGACGCGGTCGGCGAGCGAGCTCGCGAAGTTCTCGAGTTCGGTCGTCATGATCTTCACCTGCGTGAGCAGGTAGTTGTAACCGAAGGTGGCGGGGATGGCGACAAGGAGGCCGAGCGTGGTCGTGACGAGCGCGCCGCAGACGCCGGGCGCGAGCTGCGCGATGCTGGCCTTCTCGGTCAGCGCGCCGAAGGTGACCATCACGCCCCAGACCGTACCGAGCAGGCCGAGGAACGGACCACCGGAGACGAGCGAGCTGAGCAGCACCATCTTGTCCTCATACTTGACCATCGTACGCGCGACGCCGCGCTGGACGGCGTTCTCGACGTGGCCCATGCACAACGTGACGTCCGCGGGACGCACGAGACGCCCCTTATGCCGTTGCACGGCGGAGACCGCTTCGGCGACGAGGAATTCGTACGGCCCGAGATTGGAACCGCGCGGGAAGTTGAGCGCCACGACGGCGGGCTCGTCACGCAGGCGACGTTCGAAGGCGTGGTTGCGCCGACGGTGCTCATGGATGTCGGACCATTTCTGGATCATCGCGCCCCAGCCGATGAAGGAACAGATGAGGAGCACGACGGCGACGGCCATACCGGCCGCGTCCATCTGCTTGAAATACCAGAGGGCGCCCTTTTCGGCCTCGGCCAGCACCAGCATGAAGACAGGAGAAAGCATCGGTTTCCTAGGCAATCCGCCGCGGGCAGGGCTTCAACCTGAAAAGGTTCGCCCGCACGCTTGAACCGGCGGCCGTTCTTCCGCATGGTGAGGGCTGCGTGATCCCTCGTCCGCCCACCTGCCAAGGCTGCGTCCAGAACGCGGTCGTCTACTTCACCCTCGTCGCCGGGGGCAAGGCGGAGACCTATGCCTGCTGCCAGGGCTGCCCTTCCCTGGTTTCGGACTCCATCCTACCCTCCCTCGCGCTGGGCCTGAAGCTCACCGTCCCGACCCCCGTCGGCCGCGGCAAGTGCCCCGCCTGCGGCTTCCGCTGGTCCGACTACGAGCGTATCCATCGCCTCGGCTGCGCCACCTGCTACGAAGCCCATGCGCCCCTGGCTTTGGCGACCATCGCGCGCATCCAGCCGGGACTGGAGCACCACGGCCGCCGCCCCCAGGACAGCCAGGCGGACCGCCTAGCCAAACTGACCAAGGCCCGGGCCGACCTCCAAGCCGCCCTCCGGATCGAGGATTTCGAAGCCGCGGCCGTCCTCCGGGACCAGATCGCCGAACTAGAAAACGGCCCGACGGAGAGCCGCCCCTGACTTAACGGATGAAACCCACCGCCCTGCTGACCAACGACGACGGCATCAATGCCGCCTTCCTCCATGCCTTGGTGGCCGCCTGCATCGCCGAAGGCTTCCGCGTGGTCGTGGCCGCCCCCTCCGGCGAGCGGAGTTGGATCGGCCGGGCCTTCAGCCGTCACCGCGAGGTCACCTTGGCCGAATACCCCGGACTCGGCGAACAGGCCTGGTCCATCGACGGCACCCCCTCCGACTGCGTCAACATCGCCCTCGGCCACCTCCTGCCTGTCCGGCCCGACGTCGTCCTCTCCGGCATCAATATCGGGTTCAACGCCACCATGCCCCTCTGCCTGAGCTCCGGGACCCTCGCCGGCGCGACCGAAGGCACCGCCTGGGGCCTCCCAGCCGTGGCCTGCTCGCTCGACCTCGAGCAATCGCTCTTCGAACAAGTCCACCGAAACTCCGCGGTCTGCCCGCCGGCCCTCCGCCCGCACCTCGAGACCGCCTGCCGCCACGCCGCCCGCTTCGCCAAGGGACTCGTCGGCCAGCCGGTCACCGGCCTGCATGTCCACAGCCTGAACTATCCGGCGACCGTCACCGCAAACACCGCCATGGAACGGAGCACCCCGGCGCTGGTCCGCCACGGCTCCCTCTTCAAGCGTTCGGCGCAGGGCTTCTCGTTTGCCTGGAACGACGGCGAGAACCTCACCCCCGACAAACAATCAGACCTCGCCGTGTTGGAGCGAGGCCTGATCAGTCATACGGTCTTCGACTTCGGCGGCACCGCGCCGCTCTGAGCCGGCTCAGTGGGTATGGCCGTGGTCGTGGCCGTCGCCATGATCATGGTCGTGGTCATGATGACCTTCGCCGGCGAAAAGTACCGGGAGCAGGAGTACCAGGCCGGCGATGAAGGCCGGGGCCCAGGCATTGCGCAGGGCGTGAGCCGAGAGGAACGGATAGAAGGCGACGTAACCCGCGAGCGCCCAGGCGCCGAGGTGGTTGGGGAAGATCCAAAGGCCCTTGAGGCCGCCGTCGTTGGCGCGGCGCTGGACGTAGACCGACAGGAAACCGGCGAAGAAGACGGCGGAAAGGATCAGGAGGAAGACGGCGAAGGGAGCCCAGCCTTCCACGGCGTGGTGGTGGATCTCATCGGCCTGCTTCTTGAAGTCGGCAGAGACGGCGGCCTCAGCCTGGGCCTTGGCGGCCGCGGCGTCGAAGGTCTTGCCCTTCGCGGCGGTCTTGGCCTTGGCGACGGCCTTGTCGACCAGGGCGGCCTTGACGACGGCTTCCTGGTGGTGGGCTTCCGACTCCGGAAGCGTATGGCTCATGTAATGATAGGCGCCGGCGGACACGCCGTAGAAGACGGCTCCCAGGATGACGGTATTGATGGCCAGGCCGAGGCGGCCGAGGGGCTTGGTAAGGTCCAGCGAGAAGCTCATGGTGCGAAGCGGCAACCTAGGTCCGCCGCCCTGCCCTTCAATTCCAAACTTGGAAACCGTCCGCCGACCCGCCTGATTGGGGTCAGCCATGGCCCGCCCCCTCCCTGAAACCGTCCTTTTCGACCTCGACGGCACGCTGGTCGACAACTTCGAGGCCATCCACCGCTGCTATGACGACGTCATGGGGATGATGGGCCTGCCCGGCGTGACCTTGGAGCAGATCCGGCGCGCGGTCGGCGGCTCCGTCAACGTCACGGTCGTCAAGCTGGCCGGCGAAGCCAACGCCCCCACCGCCACCCGCCTCTTCCGCGAACACTTCCCTTCCGTGATGTACCACGGCCTGCGCGCCTACCCGGGTTGCCGCGAGATCCTCGTGGCCCTGCGCGCCCGAAGCGTGCGGGTCGCGGTGTACACCAACAAGGACGACGCCAACTCGAAGAAGATCATGGAGCACCTCGGACTCGATGACACGGTCGACGCGGTCTTCGGTACCAACGTC
>CALPIW020000072.1 GCA_943323725.2 Polynucleobacter meluiroseus
CTCGGCGGCTCCTGGACCTCCGTCCGCGGCACGGGCTCCTACATCAAGGGCACCAACGGCGAATCCCAGGGCATCATCCCGTTCCTCAAGCTGCACAACGACCAGCTCGTCGCCGTCAACCAGGGCGGCAAGCGCCGCGGCTCCGGCTGCGCCTACCTCGAGACCTGGCACAACGACATCGAGGACTTCCTCGAGCTGCGTAAGAACACGGGCGACGACCGTCGCCGCACGCACGACATGAACACGGCCAACTGGATCCCTGACCTGTTCATGAAGCGCCTGAAGAACCGCCAGAACTGGACGCTCTTCCTCTCCAACGAGACCCCGGACCTCCACGAGACCTTCGGCGCCGACTTCGAGAAGCGCTACGCGGCCTACGAGGCCCGCGCCAAGAAGGGCGAGATCTTCGGCAAGGAGATCCCGGCCCTCGAGCTCTGGAAGAAGATGCTCGGCATGATCTTCGAGACCGGCCACCCGTGGATCACCTTCAAGGATCCCTGCAACGTCCGCTCCCCGCAGGACCACGTCGGCGTCATCCACTCGTCCAACCTCTGCACGGAGATCACCCTCAACACGAGCGCCGAGGAGACCGCCGTCTGCAACCTGGGCTCCGTCGTCCTCGACTCGCACCTCAAGGCCGATGGCAGCATCGACCATGCGATGCTCCGCGAGACCGTCACGGTCGCCGTCCGCGCCCTCGACAACGTCATCGACATCAACTTCTACCCGACCAAGGCCGCCGAGGTCTCCAACCTCCGCCACCGTCCGGTCGGCATGGGCGTGATGGGCCTGCAGGACTGCCTCTATCGTCGCGACATCTCCTTCGCCTCCGACGCCGCCGTCGAGTTCAACGACGAGATCATGGAAGCCGTCGCCTACTACGCGTACGATACCTCCGCCGACCTCGCCGCCGAACGCGGCACCTATAGCACCTACAAGGGCTCCAAGTGGGACCGCGGCCTGCTCCCGCAGGACACCGTCGACCTCCTCGAGCAGGAGCGCGGCGAGCCGATCGAGGTCAAGCGCGGCGGCCGCATGGACTGGGCTCCGGTCCGCGCCAAGATCGCCAAGAACGGCATGCGCAACTCCAACGTCCTCGCCATCGCCCCGACCGCCACGATCTCCAACATCGTCGGCAGCTCACCCTGCATCGAGCCGACCTACAAGAACCTCTTCGTGAAGAGCAACCTGTCCGGCGAGTTCACCGAACTCAACGGCTACCTGGTGCGCGACCTCAAGAAGCTGGGCCTCTGGAACCAGGAGATGATGCAGCAGGTGAAGTACTTCGACGGCGAACTCCAGGACATCCCGGAGATCCCGCAGGCCATCAAGGACAAGTATCTCACGGCCTTCACCATCGAGAACAAGTGGCTCATCGACGCCGCCGCCCGTCGCCAGAAGTGGATCGACCAGGCCCAGTCGCTGAACCTCTTCCTCCCGACGCCGGACCTGAAGATGCTCTCGCACATGTACCAGTACGCCTGGCGCACCGGTCTCAAGACCACCTACTACCTCCGCACCCTCGGCGCCTCCAACATCGAGAAGGCCACGGTCGAGAAGGCTCCCAAGGCCGAGAAGAAGGAATACACCGCCGAAGAGAAGAACGCGTGCTCCATCGAGGCCATGCGCAACGGCGGCACCTGCGAGGCCTGCCAGTAAGCGGAACGAGAGTATCGAGTTCCGAGTATAGAGTCTCGGTGGTTTGAAAAGGGCGTCCGCAAGGACGCCCTTCTTGTTTTGGTAGGGATGCGATGACATCGCATCCGTTCGCGGGGCCCCCGCCAATCATCCGGTCTCCGGTTTCCCCTTGAGCGCCTAACCGCTGACCGCCCACCGCTCCCGCCTGCCTTGGGTAGGGCGGTCATTGCCATGACCGCCGTTCGCCGCGGCGCGTGCGTATCGCGGGGTAAGATTACCGACCATCCAGACGTCCGTCCGCCCACGGACGTGATGGTAATCACGTCCCTACCCGGCTGCGCCGTAACTCAAAGGGAGAACGGAAGCCGGATAGGATGCGGCGGTTCTACCTCAGGTAGGGACGGTTCTCCGAACCGTCCGTTCGTCGGCGGAGATTCGAAACTCGATCGGGACAACGGCGGGCTCGGAGAGACCGCCCTACCTAAACGCCCCCGCCAATCATCCGGTCTCCGGTTTCCCTTTGAGTGCCCAACCGCTAACCGCCAACTGCGATCACCTGCTTCGCCCCATACTCTATACTCGATACTCCATACTCTGCTCCGCTATCCTCGCTCCCATGCCCTCCCTCGCCACTTCCGCCGGCACGGTCGAGATCCTCACCCGTGAAGAATCCTTCGCCGAACTGGCCCGTCGCATCAACGCCCTCGCCGCACGCGGTCCGGCTTCCGTCGGCCTCAGCGGGGGTTCCACGCCCAAGGCTTTCTACGCCTGGGTGGTCCGCACGGGCGCCCTTACGGCTGAGGCCCTGGCCCGCATCGACTGGCACGTGAGCGACGAACGTTGCGTGCCCCTTTCGTCCGACGACTCCAACTTCGGCCATGCCGCCCGCGGCATGCTTGACGCGCTCGGCGTGCCCGCCGCGCGCCGCTTTCCCTGGCCGGTCGAACTCCCGCCCCTTGAGGCGGCGGCCGCCTACGAGGCCGCCTGGGCCGCGCGCTCGCCCGCCCACGCCTTCGACCTGTGCGTCCTCGGCCTCGGCGACGACAGCCACATCGCTTCGCTCTGGCCGCAGTGCCCGCTCATCGGTCGTGCTTCCGGTCCTCGTTTCGTCGCCACGGAATGGCCCGGTCGCGGCTGGCGTCTGACCATCACCGAAGCCGGTCTCGCGCAGTGCGCTTCGATCGTCGTCCTGGTCGGCGGCGCCGCCAAGGCGCCCGCCTTGCGCGAGATCACCTGCGGCGAATTCTCGCCCGCCCTGCACCCTGGCCAGACGCTGCGCGCTTTCGCGTCACGCGTCACTTGGCTGGCGGACCGAGAAGCGGCGGCTCAGCTCTGACCGCCTCAGGCGGCCTTGGGCTTGGCCACCCCTTGCTTCGGGGCTTCGGTCTCCGGCGTCGGGGCGGGCGCCGCCTCCGGCGCGGGTTCGGCCGACGACGGGTTGGCGCGCTGGCCGCGGAGGCTCTCGATGGTCTTATGACCCGCGACGTGCTGGATGATCGTGTAGGAGACGAACCGGTTTTTCGGTTCCGCCGTCGGGTTCTCGAGGACGAAGCAGAGGCGGCGGTTCTTCTCGTGCAGGATGAGCGGCGCGCGGTAGATCAGCTTCTGTCGGCCGTCGGCGTCGGTGATGCCCATGAAGAAGTTCACGACTTCCCGCTTGGTCATGACCAGCGGGCTGCGGCTGCGGCCGGAGGGCTCGGCGTAGAAGACTTTGCCGCCCATGCTGCACAGGAGGCGGGACTTGCTGAAGTTCAGCACGTCGAGGCCTCCGAACGGGAAGTCCTCCACGTTGATGTTGAACTTGCGGACCATGACCTTCTGGGAGGCTTCCGAGGCGAACATGACGACCAGCGCTTCACGGTCGTTCTCCGCGAGGTTGAAGCCGGCGAAGGGCACCCAGGTCTCGATCGGCTTGGCGCCGGGCTTGCCGCTCGGGTCGGGCACCATGGCTTTGCGGACGATCGCCACGTTGGCCGGACCTTCGTAGAGGATGGTGCCGCTGGGGGTCATCGCGTTCGGATAGATCGGCGTCACGTCGCGTTCGCCCTGCACGCCGAGTTCCATGGTCTCTCCTTCCGGGAGGACGGGCATCTCCCACCAGGTGAGGGTGAGGGCGCAGGTGCGTTCCGCCTGGCTGCGGGAGCGGGCGTCGCCGCCCGTCTTGCCGGCGGCCTTCTTGGCCGCGCCGGCCGTGCCGCCGGGTTTCTTCGGCTCAGGTTCGGCGGCGGCCGCAACAAGGGCAAGGGCCGCGAGCAGCAGCCCCGTCAGGGTATTCCGGAAGGACATAGGATCAGATTTCGTTCGCGTTGAGCCAGCGGATGGAGGTCGCCTTGAAGCGACGGCCGAGCAGACGGTTGATGTTCCAGTTCTCGCGTTCGGCCGGCGACGCGTTGGCGGGCAGGCGGATGTTGCCGAGGCCGCCTCCCGGATGGAGGCTTTCGTAGGCGTCGAGCATCGGGATGAAGTCGTAGTCCTTGGTGAACTGTCCGTTCACGCGGTAGCTGAGGCGACGACGGTTGATCTCCTCGTAGGCCGGGCCGCGGGCGGCCGGGATCATCATCTGCGCGCCTCGCTGGACGACGACTTCCACCCAGGCGCGGCCGATGGTGTTGCCCGCGTTGTCGAGGGCTTCGCCGTAGGCGCGGATGGTGAAGGTGTCCGAGCGCGGCGTGAGGTTCGGCCCGACGGAGTTGAGCACGTCCATCTGGGTGACGAGCTGCGGGGCGCCGAGGCCGGCGGTGACGCGTTGGTCGGCGTTGGTGCCGGACTGCTGGCTCATCGAGGCCAGGTTGGGGAAGCGCGCGGCGCCGGCGTTGGTGGCCTTGCGCAGCACGCCCCACACGCCCGCTCCGTCGCCATTCTTGTCGGTGAAGTTCGGCGAACCTCGTCCGCTGCCGCCATTGGGGTCCGTGAAACTGGTCGCCGTATTGGGGGCCGCCGGCGCGGCGAAAGTGCCGTCGGAGAGGTTGCCGCCGGCGTCGCGGATCGCCTGGGTGTTGATGCCCGATCGGTCGATCGCCGCTTGCAGCGCGCCTTTCAGTCCGTGTTGGCGGAACTCCGGCGCGTTGGAATCCAGCAGGCGACGGTTCACGAAGTCGGCCAGGGACATGAAGGGTCCGCGATCGCGTACCTCCTTGACCACTTCGGCCGCCAGCCGGTCGATTTCGACGTCGGTGAGTTCGCGGTAGTTGTTCCAGGCGCCGATGTCGCCTCCGGCCGGCCGGAAGGACCGCGCGAAGCGCGTCAGGACCGTGCCGCTGACGGAAGTCCCGTCAGGCATGGTCTGTCCGCGCATGCCGGCGAGGACGGCCTTCCACGCGGCCTTCGAGGTCGAGTTGACGTTGAAGCCGCCGTCATAGAGCGCGTTGCGGGCGAGGTAGGTCGGGTGCGGGAATTCGTGCGTGGCGGGGAAGGTGCCGTCGGCGGCGGCGGTCCGGGCATCCGGCTGGAAGACCACGCGCTTGTTGGCCAGCGGGTTGTAGCCGGCTTCGAGGGCCCCCTTGATGTCCCGGAACGACGTCACGTCGAAGCCGCCCACGTTGCCGACGGCCCGGCGGATCCCGGAGGCTTGGTCGGTGGCGACATCGGTGGCCACGGGCAGGTCAGGTCCGCCAGGGAAGGCGTTTCTTTCTCCGGGGATCGAGTAGGAATTCGCCTGGAGGTTCAGGCCGCTGAAGTAATAGGCGTCCCAGAGGGCGAGGTTCGCCACGAAGGCGTGGTCGGTGCGCACGTTGGCGTAGTTGCGGACCATGCGTGTGCCTTCGTGGATGCCGACGTAGCCGTTCTCGGGGATGGCCCTGTCGGTGCCGGTCTCGACCTTGGGGCCGGGCCAATCGGTGACCTTCGTGAGATCCACGATGCCGGGGTGCGCGAAAGAGGAGCCGACGGTGAGGTCGGCGTCCGTGTTGACTTGCGCGAAGCCGGCCGAACCCAGCTGGGCGAGCGAGAGCAGCGGCCGGCGCGGCACGGGGAAGAGCACGGTGTCCGAGCGCTGGCTGATGGAGGGATCCACGCTGGCGCCCCAGTAGGCGTTCGTGTTGTTCGCGCTGAGCGCCATCTGGGGGAAGTCGTCGAGGCCTCGTTGCGAAAGCACCCAGCCGATCGGGGTATGGGCCTTGCCGTCGTAACCGTACAGGTGGGCCTGCTGCGGGCGCATGCTCAGGAAGAACGGCGACATCGGGGCGTTGAAGATCTCGGGGGGCGTCACGAGCTGGCGCGAGTTGTCGACGTTGATGCGGAAGTTGGAGAAGGCCGAGGTGTTGTTGGACGGGTACCAGATGTCGCGCGTCTCTCCGGTCATCTCCGCGGAACGCAGCAGGAAGTCCGTCATGAAGAACGGCTGCTTGTCGTCGCCGCGGTCGGCGCGGATGGCGGCCACGATGCGGCTGTTGAGCGTGGCGGCGCGGTTGCCGGAGATGATCTCAGGGCGGCCGAATTCAGGGTCGCCCAGCTCCGGGCCATAGGTGACCTGCTGGCCGAGCACGTTGACGTCGCCGCGCCACAGCACGCCGGTGTGCGAGGCGTTGGCCCGGCCGGTAGGGAGGCGATAGTCCGGGGTGCGGGCGGAACGACCGACGATGCTGTTCAGCCACTGCTCGTTGTATTGGATGATGTTGCTCCAATGGCCGTTGTCGTTGCCGTACAGCGGCCAGCCGGCGGTGAGGGCCTGGAAGTTGAGCAGCAACGATTCGTCGACCAAGTGCTGTCCCGGGGCGGTGCCGGAGCCTTCGTAGGCGTAGTTGGTGACGGTCTTGGCGGTGGGGTTGTAGTTCGGCGGCACCGTCGTGGGCGAACCGAACCAGCGGCGATCCTTGTTGAGCGCCTGTCCGTCGATGCTCCGGTTGTTGAGCAGGTAGAAATTCCAGTGCTGGTGGCCGCCCACCGCGGTGGTCCCGTTGCGCAGGCGGGGGAAGACGTAACCAGGCGTGTTCGGGACGCCTTCTTCGCCGACGATGCGGTTGTCGTAGTTCACCCAGCCGGAATTGCGTACGACGAAGCGGACGCTCTTGCCTTGGTTGGGGGGCGAGGCGAACTGCAGGATGGTCTTGAGTTTCCGCGCGGTGCCGTCCCAGTCGACGCCGAAAGCGTCGCGGAGACGTCGCGAGTTCTTGACGTCCCGCCAGAGGTCTTCGGCGTTGTGGAAAGCGGAGGGGTTGTTGGTCGGGTCGGAGTTGTAACAGTAGCCCCCGAAGAAACCGTGCGCGGGCGCCTGGCCGGCGCCGGTCGGAGCGGGCAACACGTACAATTTATTGTCGCTGCGGCGGGCGGGCATGAAGCCCCAGGTCCAGAGCCGTCCGTCCGGCTTGGTGAGGTCGGACGCGCTGCCTTCCTCCAGCTGCGTGGTGACGTCGCCGCCGCGGCGGTAGCGGACGTTGTAGAACGGGGTCATCTTGTACACCGCGTTGGCGCCCAGGTCGTACCCGAAGTCGTTCGTCGCGATGACGGTGTTGCTCGCGCGGTTCGAGCGGTAGTCGCCGCCCATGAACTTGGTGCTGATCGTCTTGATCTCGCCGGGCTCGAGCCGGAACTTGCTGCCGGGATTGACCAAGCGGAAAGAGAACGACCGGTTCTCGTAAGCGCCGTCACCCAAGGCGACTTCGCCGATGAGCAGGTCGCGCCGGAC
>CALPIW020000073.1 GCA_943323725.2 Polynucleobacter meluiroseus
AAACCGAGGAGCGTGCCCAGCGCGCCGATGAGCAGGCCCTGCAAGCCGAAGAGCGCGACGACCTGCCAGCGAGCGGCGCCGAGGGAGGCGAGCACGCCGACCTCGCGGGAGCGGCGGATGACGGCGGAGAAAAGCGTGCTGCCGATCGAGAACGAAGCGACGAGCGTGATGATGAACATCAGGAAGAAGAGCATCGTCTTCTCGAAGCGGATCGCCTCGAGGAAGTCCTTCTTGAAGTCCTGCCACGGACGGAAGCGCAGGCCGGGGTTGGTCGAGGCGAGGAGACCGGCCGTCTCGACGGCGCGGGCCGGCTCCTTGAGGCGGAGTGTGAGGCCGTGGGCGCGCGGGCCGAGGTTCCAGAGTTCGCGGAAGCGGCGGAGCGGGATGAGGGCGGCGGCGTTGTCGACCTCGGCGAAGCCCGTGAGGATCACCGCGCTGACTTCGAATTCGGCGGGCAACGGGGCCTTGCCCTTCTCGGCGCGCTCAGCCATCGCGGGCGACCAGAGCTCGATGCGGTCGCCGACGCGGACGCGGAGGGCGCGGGCGAGGCCGACGCCTAAGATGATGCGGCCGTCGTCAAGGTCGTCGAAGGTGCCGCCGTGCACATACTTGCGGGCGGGCTGATCAGGATCGGTGGGATCGATGCCGCGGACCTGGGCGATGCCGGAGAAGTCGCCCTGGCGCGCGAGCGCGGGACCTTCGGCGTAGAGCGCGGCGGAGGCGACCTCCGGGCGGGCGGCGAGCCGCTTCGCGAGCGCCTCGGGATTCTCGAGGGTCGCGGCGCCCGTGACCTGGCAGTCGCCGAAGGATTCGCGGATGCGGAGGCGATGCTCCTCGCCGAAGCCGTTCATCACCGTCTGCACGACGAGCAACGAGGCCACGCCAAGGCCTACGCCCAGGATCGACACCGTCGCGAACGCCGGGAAGCGCTTACCGGGAGGAAAGAGCTGGCGGAGGGCGAGATGGAGGAACCAGGGCAAGGGGAAGGACTCAGGCCTGCGCTTCGGGCGCGAGCGTCGGGAACAGGATGACGTCGCGGATGTTGGCCGCGCCGGTCAGCAGGATCACCAGGCGGTCGATGCCGATGCCGAGGCCGCCCGCAGGGGGCATGCCGTGCTCGAGCGCGAGGAGGAAGTCTTCGTCGATCTTCTGGGTCTCGGCGCCGGCCTGGATCTCCAGCATCTTGCGCTGCACGCCCGGGTCGTTCTGCTCGGAGTAGGCCGGAGCGATCTCCTGGCCGTTGATGCAGAGCTCGAAGACGTCGATGGTCGAGTCGTCGCCGAGGGTGACCTTGGCGAGCGGGCAGAGTTCCTTCGGGATGTGCGTGACGAAGGTCGGCTGGATGAGGCCCGGCTCGATGAGCTTGCCGAAGACCTCGTTGGTGACCTCGAAATCTTCCCAGTCGGCGCGCGGCTCGTGCAGACCGAGGGCCTTGCACGCGGCGATCTTCTCTTCCTTCGTGCGCGCGAACCACTGCGGGTCGCCCGTGCGCTCGAGGATGAGGTCCTTGTACTTCGCTTCGCGCCATTCGCCGCCGAGTTCGATGGCCACGCCGTCCGGGCGGACGACGCTGGTCGTACCGAGGACTTCGGCGCAGACCTTCTGGATCATCGAGCGGACGAGTTCCATCATGCCGCGGTAATCGGTGTAGGCCTGGTAGGCCTCGAGCATCGTGAATTCCGGGCTGTGCTTGACCGAGACGCCTTCGTTGCGGAAGACGCGGCCGATCTCGAAGACGCGGTCCATGCCGCCGACGAGGCAGCGCTTGAGGTGCAGCTCGAGGGCGATGCGCAGGTAGAAGTCGCAGTCGAGGGCGTTGGAGTGCGTCTCGAACGGACGGGCCGCGGCGCCGCCGGCGATGGCGTGCAGGGCCGGGGTCTCGACTTCGGTGAACTGACGGCTCCAGAGGAAGCGGCGGATCGATTCGACCACGCGGCTGCGGATGAAGAGACGGCGGCGGGACTCCTCGTTGACGACCAGGTCGAGGTAGCGCTGGCGGTAGATCTTCTCGGCGTCGGTCAGGCCGGCCCACTTCTCAGGGAGCGGGCGGAGGGACTTCGAGACCAGCTTGTATTCGGAGACGCGGACGGTGACTTCGCCGGTCTTCGTGCGGAAGAGCTTGCCGCGGACGCCGACGAAGTCGCCGGAATCGACCATCTTCTTAAAGTGGGTGTCGTAGGCGTCGCCCAGGGCGTCGCGGGTGAAGTAGGTCTGGATGATGCCGCCGCGGTCGAGCAGCTTGACGAAGCTGGCCTTGCCCATGACGCGCAGGGCGACGATGCGGCCGGCGACGGAGACCTCGGGACCTTCCTCGACGCCTTCGGGCAGGAGGGCCGGGCATTCGTTCGAGACATGGGTCTGGTCCCACTCGGCGCGGAACGGGTCTTCGCCCGCGGCGCGGAGGAGGGCGAGCTTCTCTTTCCGGACCGCGTGGAGGTCGTGGGAGATGGCGTTGAGGTCGGGCTTTTCGCTCATGTGGGCTACCCGCAAGGGGTGTCTCCGGGAAGGCGGGGAGGCAAGGGCGAAAGGTTCGGCTTTCCGTGTTGCGGCGGGGGCTTTCCGGAGAATAACCGAGACCCATGAAGGCCTACCTCGACCTGCTTCGCCACGTCCGGCAGCACGGAGAAATCCGGGGCGACCGCACCGGCACGGGCACGATCGGCATCTTCGGGGCGCAGCTGCGCTTCGACCTCGCCGAAGGCTTCCCGCTGGTGACGACCAAGAAGGTCCACCTCAAGTCGATCACGCACGAGCTGCTCTGGTTCCTCTCCGGCAGCACCCAGAACGCCTGGCTCACCGAGCGCGGCGTCAGCATCTGGAACGAGTGGGCCACCGAAGAGCAGTGCGCCAAGTTCGGCCGCGCCGCCGGCGACCTCGGCCCCGTCTACGGCCACCAATGGCGCAATTTCGGGGCGACGAAGAAGCCCGACGGCACCTTCGCGAACGACGGCGTCGACCAGGTCCGCCGCGTGGTCGAAGAGATCAAGCGCAACCCTTCGAGCCGCCGCCTGATCGTCTCCGGCTGGAATCCCGAGGAGGCCGACCAGGTCGCCCTGCCGCCCTGCCACACGCTCTTCCAGTTCTACGTCTCGACCGACGGACGCCTCAGCTGCCAGCTGTATCAGCGCAGCGCGGACCTCTTCCTCGGCGTGCCGTTCAACATCGCCAGCTACGCGCTGCTCACGCACATGATCGCGCAGGTCACGGGCCTGAAACCGGGGCATTTCGTGCATACCTTCGGCGACGCGCACATCTATTCCAACCATGTGGAGCAGGTCGATCTGCAGCTCTCGCGCGAGACGCGCGCCCTGCCCCGCCTGGTGCTGAACCCCGACGTGAAGGACCTCTTCGCGTTCAAGTTCGAAGACATCTCCGTCGAAGGCTACGACCCGCATCCGGCGATCAAGGCGCCGGTCGCCATCTGAAGTCGTGGACCTCGGCCGACCGCTCATCGCCATCGCGGCCGTCGCGCGCAATCGCGGCATCGGCCTGCACAACAAGCTGCCGTGGCGCATCCCGGAGGACTTCGCGTTCTTCAAGGCGACCACCATGGGCCAGGTGCTGCTCATGGGACGTAAGACGTATGAGTCCATCGGCCGGCCGTTGCCTGGGCGCACCACCGTCGTGCTCAGCCGCTCCGGTTTCAGCGCGCCGGGCGTGATCGTCGCCAAGGACTGGCAGGAGGCCGCCCTGGTCGAGCCGTCCAAGACCCTTTTCCTCGCCGGCGGGGCCGCCCTTTATGCGGAAGCCCTGCCCTGGTGCGCCGAGCTGGTCCTCACCCACGTGGCCATGGAGCCCGAGGCGGACGCCTTTTTCCCGGACTGGACGGGGCGGTTCGACGCCGGGGAGGTCATCGCCCAGCACCCCACCTGCGAGATGCGCCGACACCGGCCCCTCTGAGGTATTGACCGACTTCGGTCATAATCAGGGGGTCAGGGGCGGCCGGGGGCTTATGACCCCCATAAAGTGGCAAAAAAGGGCGTTTAGGGGCGTTTTCTCCTTTCCAATGCCCACCCCCACCCTACCTTCCGCCACATGCCGGACGGCCTGTTTATTTTCTTCGCTGCCCTGACCCTCGGGGCGGCCCTTCTCTTGGTCCTCAGCCGCAACGCGGTGACCTCCGCCATGGGGATGATCCTGGCCCTGGTCGGGGTGGCCGCGGACTTCTTCCTCCTCGACGCCTACTTCCTCGGCGTCCTGCAGGTCCTCGTCTACGCCGGCGCCGTCATGGTGCTGTTCCTCTTCATCATCATGCTCCTCGACACCGAGGATCCGCAGGGCGCGTATCCTTGGAAGACCGCCGCGCTCGGCCTGGCCGTCTTCTTCCTCCTCGCCGCCTCCGTCCTCTGGCTCTTCCACTGGTCGGGCGCCGTCTCGACCGTCAAGGCCGGCGCCACGCCGCCCGAGCTGTCGACGAACCCCGCCGAATTCGTCACCGCCGCCAAGGCGTTCGGCCGACTGCTCTACTCCAAATATCTCCTGCCGCTGGAAATCGCCGGCTTCCTGCTCCTCGTCGCCCTCGTCGGCGTCGTGTCCCTGAGCAAGGACAACCCTGAGGACCAAGCCTGAGAACGCCGCCATGGAAAACACCGCCCTCGCGCATCACCTTCTCCTGGCCGGACTCCTGTTCGTGCTCGGCCTCACCGGCGTCCTCGTGCGTCGCAACCTGCTCGTCGTGTACATGTGCCTCGAGCTCATGCTCGCCGCCGCCACGCTCGCGCTCGTCGCCTTCTCGCGCTTCAACCGCACCATGGACGGCGCCGTCCTCGTCTTCTTCGTCATCACCGTCGCGGCCGCCGAGGTCGCCGTCGGCCTCGCGCTGATCGTGGCCCTGTTCCGCAAGCGCGGCACCGTGCAGTCCGACGCGCTCACCACCCTCCGCGACTAAGCCTTTTCCGATGTCCCCTGACTTTTCGTCCCTGGTCCACTGGATCCTGTTCCTGCCGCTGGGCGCCGCCGCGTTCTCCGCGCTGTTCCTGCGCCGCGCGGGCGGTTTCGCCGCCTGGTTCTCCACCGCCGCCGCCTTCGGCATCGCCGGCCTCTCGCTGTACCTCCTCGCCCAGGGCGCCGACGTGCGCTGGCACGTCGAACTCGCCAAATTCGGCGGCGTGAGCCTCGGCTTCGGCTACCTCCTCGACGCCCACGCGCGCCTGATGCTCTTCGTGGTCTCGTTCGTCGCCGCGTGGATCCACCTCTTCTCCGTCGGGTACATGCAGGAAGACGCGGCCCGCGGTCGTTTCTTCGCCGGTCTCTCGATCTTCATGTTCTCCATCCTGGGCATCGTCGTCGCCGACAACCTGCTCATGACGTTCATCTTCTGGGAACTCGTGGGCTTCAGCTCGTACATGCTGATCGCGCACTACTTCGACAAGGACTTCGCCGCCGCCGCCTCGAAGAAGGCCTTCATCGTCAACCGCGTCGGCGACCTCGGCTTCATCCTGGGCATCGCCATGTGCCTCTCGCTCTACGGCACGCTGGACTTCGCCGCGCTCAAGGACCACGCCGCCGCCGCCAAGACCATCCCCGTCGCCGTCGGCGCGCTGCTCATGTGCGGCTTCCTCGGCAAGTCCGCCCAGTTCCCGCTCCACGTCTGGCTCACCGACGCCATGGCCGGCCCGACGCCGGTTTCCGCGCTCATCCACGCCGCGACGATGGTCGCCGCCGGCGTCTACTTCATGGCCCGCGTGAGCTTCCTGCTCGCTCCGGAGGTCCTGGACTTCATCGCGATCTCCGGCGCCGGCATGGCCGCGCTCGCCGGCCTCTGCGCCCTCGCCCAGACGGACATCAAGAAGTCCCTCGCCTACTCGACCCTCGCGCACCTCGGCATCATGGGCTGCGCCCTCGGTCTCGGCCACCCGGAGCTCGCGCTCATGCACATGGCCATGCACGCGTTCTTCAAGGCCACGCTGTTCCTCGGCGCCGGCTCCGTCATCCACGGCTGCCACCACGAGCAGGACATGCTCAAGATGGGCGGCCTGCTGAAGAAGATGCCGCTCACCGCCGCGACCTTCATCGCCGCGACGCTCTCGAACTGCGCCGTGCCCTTCCTCGCCGGCTGGTATTCCAAGGACGCCATCATCGAGGCGGCCTACCACGAGCACCACTACGCGATCTTCGCGTTCCTGTCCCTCGCCGCGCTCGCGACCTGCCTCTACAGCGGCCGCATGCTCCGCCTCGTCTTCCTCGGCGAAGCCAACTCCGAAGAAGCCTCCCATGCGCACGAGTCGCCGTGGACGATGACCCTACCCCTCGTGGTGCTCGGCCTCGTCTACTCCGTCGCCGGCGGTTTCCTCGCCTCGACCCTCCTGCCCGCCGGTTCGCTGCAGCCGATCAAGCCCGCCCTCGACGCGATCGCCTTCCACCTCACCGCGCCCTCGACGATCGTCGGCCTCGTCTCGCTCGTCCTCGGCTTCCTCGGCGCCCTGAAGTTCTACGGCTCCGTCCGCGGCGCCGACGCCCTCCAGGTCCTCTCGCCCCGCACTTACCATCTCCTCGAACACCGCTGGATGGACGGCGTCTACCGCTGGTACGTCGACGCCGTGCAGCGTCGCGTCGCCGAGTTCATCGCCTTCCTCGACCTCCTCCTGATCAACGGCGTCGCCGTGCGCTGGATCGGCGGCGGCGTCCCCGCGGTGCTGGGCTACCTCACCGGCCGTTCCTTCCACCGCGGACAGACGCGCGCCTACGCGCTCTGGATCGTGATCGGTTCCCTCTTCCTGGCCTGGTTCCTCATCGCCCGCTGATTTCATGGACACTTTCCCTGCCTCGCTCCTCGCGCTCGCCGTCACGGCCCCGATCCTCGTCGGCCTGATCCTGCTCGCCGGCCGCGACCTCCCCCGCAGCTTCACCTCGGGCTTCGCCTTCGGCGGCTTCGCCATCCCGGCCGTGCTCGCCCCCTGGCTGCTCGTCCTCTGGACCGACCCCGCCACCGCGCCGCAGCAGTTCCAGTCCGTCGGCTTCTGGGGCTTCGGCTTCGCGCTCAACGGCCTCGGTGCGCCGCTCCTCGCGATGACCTCGCTCGTCGGCTTCGCCGCGGGCGTGAAGGCCCTCAACCAGGAGGTCGAAGGACGTAACACTTACCTCGGCCTGATCCTGTTCATGCTCGGCGGCACGCTCGGCGTGTTCGGCACCAACCACCTCGTCGGCTTCTACTTCTTCCACGAGTTCGCGCTCATCCCGACGTTCATCCTCACGCTCTTCTGGGGCGGCGAAGGCCGTCGTCCGGCCGCCATGCAGATGGCGATCTTCCT
>CALPIW020000074.1 GCA_943323725.2 Polynucleobacter meluiroseus
GCTCCTCTCGGAGACCTGGCCGAAGAAGTGGCGCCCGTGGATCGCCGCCGTGCTCCAGTGCGCCGTGAACTTCGGCATCCTCGCCGCCATCGCCGCGGTCTTCCTGCTGCAGCAGATTCCCGGCTACCAGCCGCGCTGGGTCTTCCTCATCGGCGTCCTGCCGGCTTTCGTGACGCTCTGGATCCGCAAGGAAGTGCCTGAGACCGAGGAGTGGTCGGCGGAGAAGGGCAAGCAGGCCGCGCCCTCGATGGGTGGATTGTTCGGCGCCGATATCCGCCGCACGACCTTCATCGCCTCCTTGCTCTGCGCGATCTCGCTGACCGGCCACTGGTGCTTCATGTTCTGGCAGCAGGCGTTCATCCGGAACCATCCGGAGGTCCTCGCCCGCTCCCTCGACAAGGCCGGCGTCGTCTCCACCGCGCTCTTCTGCGTCATCGCCGCATCGGTGCTCGGCAACTTCGCCTCCGGCTGGGCCGCCCAACGTTTCGGCTATCGCCGTGCCTTGGCCGGTTTCTTCGGCGCCTACTTCGTCCTCATGGGGCTAACCTTCCTGCTGCCGTGGAGCCTCGCCGCCACCTACGGGCTTTATGCTGCGGTGGGCTTCTGCCAGGGCGTCTTCGGCCTCTTCACGATGGCCTTGCCGCCGCTGTTCCCGACGCTGCTCCGCACGACGGGCGCCGGCTTCAGCTACAACATCGGCCGCGTCTTCGCCGCCGCCGGCACGGTGTTCTTCGGCATCTTCGCCAAACCGGCTGATTTCAGCTCAGTGCTGCTCTACGCTTCATTCCTGTTCCTGCCGGCCGCCATCCTGGCGATGTGGCTCCCGATCGAAGAGGCTACTTCCTGAGTCCGCCCAGTCCGGCGATCGCCTTGAATTCAGGGGCGGTCACCGGGGTCACGGAGAGACGGTTGCCAGGACGGAGGATGAGCATCTCCTTCAGCGCCGCGCACTCGCGAAGGTCGGGGAGACTGACGAGCCGCTTGAAGCCCTGGTGGAAGGAGACCTCGATGCAGCTCCAGCGCGGGTTATCCTTGGTCGACTTAACGTCGTAGTAGTCGGACTTGGCGTCGAACTGCGTCGGGTCGTCGAAGGCTTCCTTTGAGACCTTGGCCACGCCGACGATGCCGGGCTCCTCGCAGTTGGAATGGTAGAAGAGCACGAGGTCGCCGACCTTCGCCGCACGCATGAAGTTGCGGGCCTGGTAATTGCGCACGCCAGTCCAGGGTTCCTTGCCCTTGCGTTCGAGTTCCTGGAAGGAGAACTCGTCGGGTTCGGACTTCATCAGCCAGTGGTGCATGCGGCCAACGTGCAGGGCAGGGCGGCTTTTTCAAGGCAGGGCTGAGGTCTTGCCCTTTCCCTCGCGGTCCGCCTAATCGCCCCGTGCGCCTGCTGGACTCCCATTGTCACCCGGAATACGCCCTTAAGGCAGGGCGTCTCACCGCGTGGGTAGCGGAGTGCCGCGCCGCCGGCGTGGAAGGCGTGGTCGCCATCGGTACGGACCTCAAGGATTGGTCGGAATACCGCGACCTAGCCTCCGCGCAGCCGGATTTCTTCCGTCACACGGTCGGCCTCCATCCCTGCCACGTCGAAGAGGGTTGGGAAGACATCGTGGCCGCGATCTCGCCGTATTTCGCCGACCGCACCCATCCGGCCGCGCTCGGGGAGATCGGCCTGGATTATTTCCGCCTGCCGGCCGACGTCGCCGAAGCCGCACAGATCAAGGCCTGGCAGCAGGAGGCCTTCCGCCGGCAGCTCTCGCTGGCCTATCAGTTCGATTGCCCGGTGGTGATCCACTCTCGCCATGCCTTCGACGACTGCGTGCGCCTCATCGACGCCAGCGGCGTGGATTGGCGCAAGGTCGTCTTCCATTGCTTCGTCGAAGGACCGGAACAGGTCCGGCAGCTCAACCAGCGCGGCGGCCGGGCTTCGTTCACCGGCATCATCACTTACGCCAAATCCGAGGAGATCCGGCAGGCGCTCAAGGCGCAGGGTCTGGCCCGGCTCATGCTGGAGACCGACGCGCCTTACCTCGCCCCGCAGTCCGTCCGCGGTAAGGAAAATACGCCGGCTTACCTGCCGGAGATCTGCGCCAAGGCGGCGGAACTGCTGGGGCTGCCGGCGGACGAGGTGGCCGAGGTCGCGACGCGCAACGCCCGCGAGTTCTTCGGGTTCGCCGCGGACTGACACCACATTGTCACGGAGCCGACCCCCGGTGTTCGCACATCCGTGGCATCATCGCCATGGATGTCACCTGCGCCCGCTCCCAACAACACCGACGTACTCAAGGCTCAGCTCGGTCCGCTGGCCTGGGCCGAGCCGGTCCTCGACCGCTTCTTCAAGGTGCGGGCCTTCGACGCGTTCCTGGAACGCATCCATGCGGCAGGGCGTCCGGATTTCTTCACTTCGGCGATGGAGCAGGCCGGTCTGAGCAATACCTGGAGCGACCAATGCCTTGCACGTATCCCCAAGTCCGGCCCGCTCGTGGTGGTCGCCAATCATCCGCACGGACTCGCCGACGGGCTGGTCGCGATGGACTTCCTCTTGCGCGCCCGGCCGGATGCGCTCGTCGTAGGAAACCGTTGGCTCAGCCAGATTCCGGGTATCCGCCCTTGGCTCATCGAGGTCAACCCATTCAGCCCCGACGGTTCCGATCCGGGTAACATCGCCGGCACGCGGCGAATCCTGGCGCATCTTCGTGCGGGAGGCTGCATTTTGACTTTCCCTTCCGGCGAAGTCTCCAGCCTCCGGCTGAAGTCCCGACGCGTGGACGATCCGGTCTGGTCGCCGCAGGTGGTGCGCATGGCCCGCAAGGTCGGCGCTTCGCTGGTGCCGCTGCGGATCGAAGGCCGCAACTCAGGTCTGTTCCAGTCCTTCGGCTTGGTGCATCCCCGTCTGCGGACGATGCTGCTCCTGCGGGAATTCCTTTTCCATCGGGGCAAAGTGATCCGCCTGCGTACCGCGAATCCGGTGACGCCCACCCAGCTGGCCGACCATCCCGACGACGAAGAGGCCACGAGCTTCCTGCGGTTGCGTTGCGAACTGCTGGCTAGCCGGTCGGCGTCAGAAAAGCCTACGCCCGTCAAGCCCGCCGCCCCGCAGGCGCCGATCATCCCGGCGGTGAACCCAGCGTTGCTCCGGGCCGAGCTCCAGAGCTTGCCGCCCGAGGACCTGCTGCTGACCAGCGGCGACTTCAAGGTCTACCGCTTCCTTGGCAAGGACCTGCCGCACACGCTCCGTGAAATCGGCCGTCTCCGCGAGACGACCTTCCGTTCGGTCTCCGAAGGCACGGGCCTCGAGTGCGACCTGGACGCCTTCGACGCGTGGTACGACCAGATGGTACTGTGGGATGACAAAGCCTCGGCGATCGTCGGCGGCTATCGTCTCGGCCCGACGGACCGCATCCTGCCGCTGCAGGGTAAGCACGGCCTCTACACCTCGACGCTCTTCGAGTTCAAGGGCGACTTCTTCCGTCGCATGGACCCCGCTCTTGAGATGGGGCGTTCCTTCATCCGTCAGGAATACCAGCGTAAGCCCACGAGCCTCCCGCTGCTCTGGCGCGGCATCGGCCGCTATGTCGTCCGTTTCCCGAAGTATCATCTCTTGTTCGGGCCCGTGAGCATTAATCCGGAGTATGGCCAGGCGTCCAAGGAACTCATCCTTTCCTATCTGAAGAACAACCGCTCCGCGGATGATCTCCTGCCCTTGGTGCGGGCCAAGAATCCGCCGCGTTCGATGAGCCTGCATGACGCCGATCTCGACGTCTTGCAGCGCTGCGCCTTCGATCTCGAGCATGTCTCCAGCCTCGTCAGCGACCTCGAACCGGACGCCAAGGCCGTGCCGGTGCTGCTGAAGCATTACCTCAAGCTCAACGGCCGGCTCATCGCTTTCAACGTCGACGAAGGCTTTGGCGGCTGTCTGGACGGACTCATCGTCGTGGACCTCACCCAGACGGACCCGAAACTGCTCGCCGCCTACATGGGCGACGAGGGCGCGCGGCAGTTCCTGGAGTACCACGACTTCGACGGCGCCAGGCAGCAGGCATGAAAAAGGGCGGGCCTGACGGCCCGCCCTGATCGGTCGATGGGAAGACGCTCAGGCCTTGGCCAGCGCCTGCTCGAGGTCGGCGAGGATATCCTCGATATCCTCGATGCCCACGGAGAGGCGGACGTAATCGTCGGTCACGCCGGCGCTGTCGCGTTCCGCGGCGCTGAGCTGCGAATGCGTCGTCGAGGCCGGGTGGATCGCCAGCGAGCGGGCGTCGCCGATGTTGGCGACGTGGCTGTGCAGGACGAGGGAGTCGATGAACTTGCGGCCGCCGTCGAGGCCGGACTTCAGGCCGAAGCCGACCAGCGCGCCGTAGCCGTTGGTCAGGTATTTCTTGGCGAGGTCATGATACTTCGAGGACTTAAGGCCCGGGTAATTGGTCCACTTCACCTTCGGATGGGCTTCGAGGAACTGGGCGACCTTCATCGCGTTGGCGCAGTGGCGCTCCATGCGGAGGTGCAGGGTCTCGAGTCCCTGCAGGAGTAGGAACGCGTTGAAGGGCGAGAGGCAGCTGCCGACGTCGCGGAGGAACTGCAGGCGCATCTTCATGATGAAGGCGATGTTGGCGCCGCCGGCCGGAGCGAAGGCCTTGAACGCCTCCCAGTGCGGCAGGCCGTGGTAGGACATGTCCGGCTCGGTGAAGCCGGGGAACTTGCCGTTGCCCCAGTCGAAGTTGCCGCCGTCGACGACGATGCCGCCGATGGAAGTACCGTGGCCGCCGATGTGCTTCGTCGCCGAGTGGACGACGATGTTGGCGCCGTGTTCGAACGGGCGGTTCAGGTAGGGCGAGAGGGCGGTGTTGTCGACGATCAGCGGGACGCCGACTTCCTTGGCGATCCTGCCCACTTCGGCGAAGGGGAAGATGTTCAGGCGCGGGTTGCCGAGGCCTTCGCCGTAGAAGGCCTTGGTGTTCGACTTCACGGCCTTGCGGAAGTTCTCGGGATCGTCGCCGTCGACGAACGACACCTGGATGCCGAGCTTCGGCAGGGTGTAGTGGAAGAGGTTGTAGGTGCCGCCGTAGAGCTGGGAGACCGAGACGATATGGTCGCCGGCGCCGGCGAGGTTGAGGATGGACGCGGTGATGGCGGCCTGACCGGAGGAGTGGGCGAGCGCCCCGGAACCCCCTTCGAGGGCCGCGAGGCGCTGCTCGAGGACGTCCGTCGTCGGGTTCATGATGCGGGTGTAGATGTTGCCGAGCTCCTTCAGGCCGAAGAGGTTCGCGGCGTGTTCCGTATCGCGGAACTGGTAGCTCGTGGTCTGGTAGATCGGGACCGCGCGCGAACCGGTGGTCGGGTCGGGCTTCTGGCCGGCGTGCAGGGATTTGGTGCCTAGTTTCATGGGGGTGAGTGGGGAGGGTTATCGTGGTTTTTCGAACGGGGAACAAGCCGGAAGCCCGTTTATGACCTTGAGGAAGCCCGGCCGGGGCGGGCATCATCCCCTATGCGTCTCCCCGGCCTCCTGCTGCTTCTGCCCACGGCCATCCTGGCCGCCGAATGGCGCGAGGTCTGGCGCGATGATTTCAACGGCCAGGGACTCGACTGGACGAAGTGGGCGGCCGAGGAGAACGGCCACGGAGGAGGTAACGGAGAGCTCCAGTATTATCTGGACCGTCCGCAGAATCTGCGGGTCGAAGGCGGTCATCTCATTCTCGAAGCGCGTAAGGAGAAGCTGAACATGGCTGGCGTGCTCAAGGATTACTCCTCCGCGCGGATCCGCACCAAGCGGCGTGCCGACTGGCTCTACGGACGTTTCGAGATGTCGGCCCAGTTGCCGGCAGGCAAGGGGCTGTGGCCGGCTTTCTGGATGCTGCCTTCAGAGGAGAAATACGGCGGTTGGGCGGCCAGCGGGGAGATCGACATCATGGAGTTCAAGGGCCACGAGCCCGAGCAGGTCCATGGGACGCTGCATTACGGTGCGCCTTGGCCGAAGAATCTCTACAAGGGGAAGCCGTATCGCCTCCCGAAGGGCGACTTCACCGACGGCTTCCATGTCTTCGCGGTCGAGTGGGAGCGGGACGCGTTCCGCTGGTTCGTCGACGGCGTCCAGGTGCAGGAGCAGAAGGAGTGGAGCTCGTCCGGCGGGCCGTTCCCGGCGCCGTTCGACCAGAAATATTTCCTGGTGCTGAACCTCGCCGTCGGCGGCGGCTTCGGCGGCCCGGTCGGGGCCGACACGCGTTTTCCGGCCCAGTTCAAGGTCGATTACGTCCGCGTGCTCCAGCGGTGACGCCGTAGTTCCGACTCGCCCAGCGGGGGCAAGGTTCGCTAACTCCACGGCCTATGCCCGTGTTCCTGCATGACACCATGTCCCGCGAGAAGCGGCCGCTGCTCCCGAAGCCCGGCCGCGACATCTATGGCATGTACTGCTGCGGACCCACGGTCTACGGACCGGCCCACATCGGCAACTTCCGCACGTTCACCGTGCAGGACGTCCTGCGTCGCACCCTCGAGGTCGCCGGCCTGAAGGTGAAGCACGTCCGCAATATCACCGACGTCGACGACAAGACCATCCGCGGGGCCCAGGCCTCCGGCCAGACGCTCGGCGCCTTCACGAAGACCTGGACCGACAAGTTCCACGCCGACTGCAAGGCCCTCGGTCTGCTGCCTCCGCACGTCGAGCCGAGCGCGGTGGAGCACATCCCGCAGCAGGTCGCGATGATCAAGGCCCTGGTCGACCGCGGCCACGCCTACGTCGCCAAGGACGGTTCGGTCTACTTCAAGGTCTGTACCTGCGCCGATTACGGCAAACTGAACCACATCGATTTCTCCAAGCTCGAGACCCAGTCCGAGAACTCCGCCGGCGAGGCCAATGACGCCGACGAGTACGAACGCGAATCGGCTTCCGACTTCGCGCTCTGGAAATCCCGCAAGCCCGAGGACGGCGCCAACTTCTGGCCGTCTCCTTGGGGCGAGGGCCGTCCCGGCTGGCATATCGAATGCTCGGCCATGTCGCTCGCGCACCTCGGCGCCACGTTCGACCTGCACGGCGGCGGCATCGACCTCTGCTTCCCGCACCATGAGAACGAGATCGCCCAGTCCGAATGCGCCACCGGCGTGAAGGGCTTCGCCGCGCACTGGTTCCACAGTGCCCACCTGATGGTCGAGGGCGAGAAGATGTCCAAGAGCAAGGGCAACCTCTACACGCTCGACGAACTGGTCGCCAAGGGCTTCTCGCCGACGGAGGTCCGCTA
>CALPIW020000075.1 GCA_943323725.2 Polynucleobacter meluiroseus
GAGCTGCCGACCCAGACGCCGACGGCGCACGGGAAGATCAGGCCGCCGTCGCGGATGATATTGTTATGCACGCGATGGTGGCTCGCATGGTTCTCGGGCTTGGCCTCGTCGTTCAGCGTCCCGACCTTCACGCCGCCGGCGCCGAGGTCGGTGATGAGGCACTTCTCGAGGGTGAGCTCGTGGGTGCCGCGGCCGAGGGAGAAGCCGTAACTGCCGACATGAGAGAGTTCGCAGCCCGTGAAGACGACCTGCTTGGCGTGCTCCAGCGTGACCACGCCGTCCACGGTGCGCACGGCGGCCTGATTGGGGACGGCGAGCGCAAGAGAGGGTACGCCTTTGGCGTGGCGGAAGGCGAGTCCTCGGAAGACGAGGTGGCGGACCTTGTCCGTGGGCTTGCCGGTGAAGGTCAGCAGTTTCTCGGCGACCGGGTAGGTGGCACGGACAGCGGCGATGGCTTCATCGGCGCGTGGCTGGTAGGTCAGACGGCCGGAACGGCTCAGGAACCACTCGCCGGGTTCGTCGAGGAGTGAGAGCAGGTTCTCGATGACGACGCCCGTGTGGTGGTTGAACGCGGTGTTGGCCTTCTGGGCCGGGCCGCGGACTTTGAGCACGCCAGCGGAAGGGTCGGCCGATTCGATGCGGCTGCGAGTGGAGTCCCACTTGTGATAGAAAGTCGCGACCGCGTCCTGTGTCTCCGCGGGGCCGACTTCAGCGAAGGCGCTGAGTTCCTTGGGGTCGATGCGGATGGTCTGCTCAGTGATGCCTTGGGCGGGGGCGCCGCCGGGAAGGGCTGATTCGTTTTCGACGCTGCGGAGGAAGCGGGTGCCGGGATGGCTCGTGCGGGCACGGGTGGCACGACGATCGCCGACCCAGAGCTGTTCGAAGCGCTCGGTGCCAGGCGCCGTCTGGAGCGTCCAGCGGCCGTCCGCGCCGACTTCGAAAGCGGTTAGCTCGGCTCCGCCGGAGATCACGACCTTCGCACCCGGGGCGGCTTCATAGGAGATGATCCGACCGGCTTCGCCGGAGTCTTTCTCGTCGAAGGCGACGGCCTGGGTGACCCGGTAGGTCCCGGCGGCGAAGACCACGCGTACCGGCTCGGCCAAGGGGCGGGGCAGTCGGCGCACGGCCTGACGGGCGCCTTCGAGCGAAGCCAGCGGGGCCTCGGCTCGGCCGGAGGCCTTGTCATCGCCCTTGGGGCTGACGTGCAGGTCCAAGGCCAAGGCGGCGCCAGGCAGAAGGAGCGCGAGCAGCGGGAGGCAACGGAAAGGCATGTTCATCACGACAACACCGCCACGGGGCGGTTCCCTCAAGCCTTTCTCGCGACGTAGAAGCGGGTCTCGCCGGCGAACTCACGGACGAGCGGTCCGTCGGCCGCGACTTCGGTGCTCAGCGGAGATTCGATGACCACATAGCCTGCTTCCGATAACTCTTCGCGGGTTTCCTGTTCGGTGCTGCTATGGATGAACACCGGCGAAGTGTCGCTCTCGTGCCAGCGGTCACCGGGGATTTCCTCGTCGGAGGGATCTTCCTTGGCCCAGTAGGCGGCGTTGGCGCCTTTCTCGCGATCGGAGGCCGTGAACAGGAAGATGCCGCCCGGTTTCAGCACGCGATGGATGGAGCGCAGCGCGGCGAGCCGATGTCCGCGGCTGGGCAGGCACATCAGGCCGTTGAAGGCGAAGATCGCGTGGTCGAAGGAAGCGTCGGGGTAGGTCAGCGCCGTCGCGTCCTGTTGCTCGACGCAATATTCCCAACTCTCGTCATGGTCGGCCAGGACCGCACGGGCGAGGCTGACCATGATCGGCGAGAAGTCCGTGGCCGTCACCTCATGGTAGCCCGCCTGGCGGAGGCCGAGCACCACGCGTCCGCCGCCGCAGCCGAGTTCGAGTACGCGGGCCGACTTCGGCAGGTAGCGCTCGATGAGCACGCGTTCGGAGGCCCAGAGTCCTACCCGGACCGCGGCCCGGGCGTAATGCAGGGCCGTCTCGGTCTCGAGCCAGTGGGCCTGCGGGTCGCGTTCCATCAGGCCAAGCAAGCGAAACTTGCCTCCGAGGCAATCGCAGGAACACTCGCCCGCATGTTCCGGCTGATCTTCCTCGCCTTGGCTCTCGGGTTCGTCGCCTGCGATAGCCCTCGTCCCGAGGTCGCCCCGGCCCGTGAACTCGGCCTCGAGACCCGTTTCCCCGTCCGCATGGGTGAGGTGCTCGGCCAAGTGCGCGTGGCGATCTCTGACCTCGAGAAGGCCCGCGGGCTGATGGGTGTCGCCCGGCTGGAGGAAGCCGAAGGCATGGCCTTCCTGTACGACGAGGATGGCCAGATGAGTTTCTGGATGAAGGACACCCTGATCGACCTCGATATCGCGTTCGTCGCCCGCGACGGCACGGTCCTCGAGATCCGCACCATGACGGCGGGTGATACGGAGACGACTCGTTCCGTCGCGAAGCAGGCCCGCTTCGCGGTCGAGATGCGCGCCGGCTGGTTCCGCGACTTCGGCGTGAAGCCGGGTGACCGCGTGAACCTGGACGACCTGCGGTCAGCCGTGAAGGCCCGCGGTTACGACGTGAAGAAGTTCCTTCCCTGAGCTCAGAGCGAGCGCCAGACGAACAGCAGGCTGGCGGCGACGGCGAGCAGGAGCAGCACGAAGGCGAGCGCCAGACGTTCCGAGGCGGTCGTGCGGAAGATCCTCATGCGCGCGGGGCGAGCCGGCCCGCGGCTTCGCGGAGGAAGCCCGTGAGACGGAGCAGGAAGAACGGGGACGGCGAACCGGCGATCGGCTCGAGGGCTTGTTCCGCCGCGGCGATCTCGGCGTCCAGGCGACGGAACGATTCGCGCCAAGCGGCCGCGGAGATGAGTTCGCGGGCGTCGCCGCCGGCACGCAGGGGCGTCAGGAAGCCTTTGCCCGAAAGGTCGCGTTCCAGGAGCATCGGCAGCGTCAGCTTGCCGCTGGCGGCGTCGGTACCGAGCGTCTTGCCCGCCTTGGCATCGTCCTGCAGCAGGTCCACGAGGTCGTCGTAGATCTGGTAGGCGATGCCGAGGTGGCGGCCGAACAGGGCGCAGGCGTCGACATGTTCCGTCGGGCGGTCGGCGAGGAGGGCGCCGATCCGGCAGGCGCCTTCGAAGAGCTCCGCTGTCTTCAGGCGGATGTGGCGGTAGTAGTCCGCGAGCGAAAGGTCGTCGTGGCCGCGGGAGAACGTCTGGCAGACCTCGCCGGAGCAGACTTCGCGGGAAGCGCGGGCCACGATGCGGCAGAGCTCCGGCGTCGGGTGGTCGGCGGCCAGCACGAGCGCGTGGGCGAAGAGGGCGTCGCCGAAAAGCACCGCCGCGTGGGCGCCGTGGGTGCGGTTGGGGGTGTCGCTGCCGTGGCGCGTATCGGCGCCGTCGAGGACGTCGTCATGGACCAGCGTGGCGAGGTGGACGAGTTCGATGATGCCGGCGCCGCGGACCAAGGCGGGCGGGGGCGGGCCGCCGGCGCCCGCGCCGAAGGCGAGGAGCGGACGGAGTCGCTTGCCGGGATGGGCGAGCACGTCGCGGACCATCGGGCGGACTTCGGGTTCGAACGCGAGTTCCTGCTCCGCGAGGAAATGCTCGAGGGCCGCGAAATGGGCTTCAAGGCCGACGTGCAGCGGGGAGGACACGCCGCAATGTGCGGGTGAAGCCGCCCCTGCGCAAGCGCAGGATACGGATGGTCCCGCTCAGGGGACGAACTTCGTCTCGACCGAGATGATCAGCTTGCCCGTGCTGGCGCAGTCGGCGCAGGGCACACGCTTGTCGAGGAGTTGGCCCTTCTGGGCTTCGCGCGTGAAGCCGAGCCCGCCGCATTTCTTGCAAGGGGTGGTCTCGTTGGTCGTCGCGCTGAGTTCGGCGCCCGCGGTGATCGCTTCGACGAAGCGCTGCAGGCCGGCCGGAGAATCTTCCAGCGTCGCGCATTCCAGGAACGCTTCGCGGCGGAGCGTGAGGCGTCGACCTTTGAGCGGAGCGAAGTCAGGGGTGAAGAGCACCGCCACCGTGCCGACGTGCATGCCGGTGATCTTGCCGGTGTCGCCGGCCTTGGCGGGTTTCTCGAGCAAGAGGAGCGCCATCGTGTCCACGCCGGCGGCGAGGGCTTCGTTGGGGCCGGAGGCAGGCCAGGCGGCTTTGGCGAGGTAGCGGTTGTCGCCGAGATCCTGCAGGATCGAGTAGGTGACGGACGTCAGGTAGCCGACGGCCTTGCTGGAGCCGGCGGGCGAGCCGTCGACGATGCTCTGCGTGGCGAAGGCGGAATAGAGACGCTGCAGCTCCTTGGTGCTCTCCGTCGAGCCGAGGCGGTTGAGCTTCGAGAGCTGGAAGGTCCGGGTCGACTTCGCTTCAGGGAGCAGCGTCGGGCGGAACGGCGAGACCTGCACCGAGTTGTCCACGAACTCGTCGGAGACGCCACCGGCGGCAGGGGCAGCGACGGGCGCCGCGGCCGGGGCCGTGATCGTCGCCGGGGCGGCCGCAGGGTCCGAGACCTTGGTGCCGAACGGAGTCGTCTGGGCTCCCAGCGGGAGAACGAGCAGGGCGAGGAGGAGTCGGAACTTCATGGGCTTAGTCGAGAGAGCTGAGGTCGCCTTCGGCGGGAGGCGGGGTGGACTTAGGCTTGCTGGTCGCGGAGGAGCCGAGGGCCGGGGTCGAAGGCGTCACCGGATCGGTGGAGCGGGCCGGGCGATAGCCGTCGTCACCGCGGTCGTCTTCATCGTCATCCGGCAGGTCATCGTCTTCCGGGTTGGGCTTGTCGCCGCGGGCCACGCGCTTACGGCGGACGATCACGGTCCCGACGCCGACGGCGGCCAGGTAGAAGCCGAAGAGCACGCCGGTCATCACGATCAACGAGATCGGTTCGGCGATGGGCGTGATCAGCGCGACCAGCAGCATGATGCCGACCAGCATGCCTCGCCAGGACTTCAGGAGGGTCTTGGGACGGACGAGTTCGAGCCACATCAGGATGATGAGCGCGAGGGGGAACTGGAAGGTCAGGCCCGTAAGGAGGCACATCATCACCACGAAGGCGTAGTAATCCGAAGCCTGCCAGGTCACCTCCATCTTCATGCCTTCGGCGAAGTGCTGCCAGATCTGGATGGACATCGGGCTCAGCCAGTAGAAGGCCAGGGCGGCTCCCAGAAGGAAGAGCACCAGGGCGGCTCCGCAGAAAGGAACCAGGCCGCTCTTCTCCCGGTCGGTGAGGGCTGGTCCGACGAAGCGGGCCGTCTCGTACAGGAAGACAGGGGAAGCGACGGCCACGCCGACGCCGAAGGCGGCGTACATGAGCACTTTCCAGACGCCCATGAAGGTGAATTCCTTGAGTTCTCCCATGTTGACGAGTCCGGGCCCAGGTTCGCTGAGGGCGAAGGCCATGGGCGAGGTCTCGGGGTGCTTCGCCCACTCGAGAGGCAGGCTGAGCAGGACCGGGGTCTCCTGATAGAAGATCAACGCGGCGACCATCCCGATGGCGAACACGGTGACGACGCGGATGAGCGAGATCCGGAGGTCGTCCAGGTGCTCCAGGAACGACATCTCGCTCCGGGATTTGTTACGGCGAATGAGGGTGGAAAGCATGAGGGGTCAGTCCTTGCGGAGGAGGTCCTTGATGACGTCAAGGCTCAGGCCGGACGAAACGGAGTCTGATTCGGTCAGGAGCTTACGCAACATCTCAGACTTGGACTTTTGCAGTTCCATGACGCGTTCTTCGATGGTTCCGGCCGCGATCAGCTTGATGCTGGTCACCGTCCGGGTCTGGCCGATGCGGTGGGCGCGGTCCGTCGCCTGGGCCTCGGCGGCGGGATTCCACCAGGGGTCGAAATGGATGACCGTGTCGGCCCCGGTCAGGTTGAGGCCGGTGCCACCCGCCTTCAGGGACATCAGCATGACGGGGATGGTCGGGGTCGAATTGAAGGTGTCGCAGACGCCCTGGCGGTCCTTTGTGGAGCCGTCGAGGTAGCAATAGGGGATGTCGCGGTCCTCGAGGGCTTCCTTGAGGAGCTGGAGCGCCGTGACGAAGGTCGAGAACACCAGCATGCGGTGGCCGGCGTCCTTGGATTCTTCGACGAGTTCGAGGAAGGCCTGGAGCTTCGCCGAATCGGCTTCGGCCAGCTTCGGGTCGAGGATGCGCGGGTCGGCGCAGATCTGGCGGAGGCGGAGCAGCTGATTGAAGGCCGCCATCTGGATGCGGGCCTGCGTGGCGCCGCCCATCTCCATCTCGAAGATCTCCTGGCGCGTGGATTCGAGGATCTCGTCGTAGATCTTCTTCTGGTTGTCCTCGAAGTCGCAGTAGACGATCTGCTCGATCTTGGCGGGCAGTTCGGGAGCGACGGCGACCTTGGAGCGACGGAGGATGTACGGCGCGGCCATCTGCAGGAGACGGTCGTCGTGCCACTTACGTTCGTCGGCCTGGACGCGCTCCTCGGGCTTGGGCAGATAGCCGGGCATCAGGAAGCCGAAGAGCGAGCGGAGGTCTTCGAGGGAGTTCTCGACGGGCGTGCCGGTGAGGATGTAGCGGCCCTTCGCGACGAGCTGCTTGACCGCCTTGGCGGACTGGGCGCGCGGGTTCTTGATGTTCTGGCCTTCGTCGCAGATCGCCGCGCCCCACGCCACGGCGGTGAAGGCCGCGATGTCGCGGGCAAGGGTGCCGTAGGAGGTGATGACGAGGTCGAACCGCTGCAGGTAATCGGGCGCGGTGAAGCGGTTCTGGCCGTGGTGGGCGAGGACCTTCAGGGAAGGGGTGAAGCGGCGGGCTTCGCGGCGCCAGTTCTCGACGAGCGAAGCCGGGCAGACCACGACGCAGGGGCCGTCGTCCGGGCGGTGCTGGCGCAGGGCCTCCATGAAAGCGAGCGCCTGCACGGTCTTGCCGAGGCCCATTTCGTCGGCGAGCAGGCCGCCGAGCGAATTATTATGGATATGCCAGAGCCACGCCACGCCGACTTGCTGGTAGATGCGGAGCATCTTGCTCAGGTCCTCGCGGATCGGGGCGGGCTGGAGCTTCGAAAGGTTGCGGATGGCGGACGAGCGCTGGCTCCACGTCTCGGGCGGGGCGAAGGCGGCCTGCAGTTCTTCGGCGATGGCGTCGGCGCTCGCGAGGTCGGCGAAGCCGATCTTCAGGTTGAGGTCCAGGTCCACGTCGCGCTTGGCCTCGCCGGTGATGCGGCGCTGGGCGTTGCGGATCGACTCCATCAGCTCCGGC
>CALPIW020000076.1 GCA_943323725.2 Polynucleobacter meluiroseus
CCTTCACCGGTTGGGCGGCGACGGGCTTCTTGGTCCGGCCCTTGTCAGCGGCTTTCGTCGAAGGCTTGGGCTTCGGCGTGGCGCTTTTCTTGGGCTTGGACTTGGGCACAGGCGGTCTTCTCAGGAGCGCAAACCGGCGGCGAGTCCGAGGGCGCGCAGGACGCTCTTGGACTTGTTGATGGTCTCTTCGTATTCGGAGGTCGGGACGGAATCGGCGACGACGCCGGCGCCCGCTTGGATGCTGGCCACGCCGTCGCGGAGTGAAGCGGTGCGGATCACGATGCAGGAGTCATGGCCGCCATCGAAGCCGAAGTAACCGACGGCGCCGCCGTAGACGCCGCGGCGTTCGCCTTCGAGTTCGGAGATGACCTGCATGGCGCGGACCTTGGGCGCGCCCGAAAGCGTGCCGGCCGGGAACGTGGCGCGGAAGAGGTCGAAAGCGTCCTTCTCCGGCGCGAGCTGGCCTTCGACCTGCGAGACGATGTGCATCACGTGGGAGTAGCGTTCCACGATCGCGTAGTCGGGCACCTTCACGGAGCCGGGCAGGCAGACGCGGCCGAGGTCGTTACGCGCGAGGTCGACGAGCATCAGGTGCTCTGATCGTTCCTTCGGATCCGCGAGCAGTTCGGCTTCGAGCTGGCGGTCGGCGGCTTCGTCGACGCCGCGCGGACGCGTGCCGGCGATCGGACGGATCTCGCAGAGGCGGCCGGTGAGGCGGACGTTCACTTCCGGCGAGGCGCCGACGACGTCGAACCCGCGGCCCGTCTCCAGGACGAACATGTAAGGCGACGGGTTCACGTGGCGCAGCACGCGGTAGAGGTCGAGCGGGTCGCCCTTGAAGGCGACGTCGGTGCGGCGCGAGAGCACGACCTGCACGCAGTCGCCGGCGCGGACGTATTCCTGGGTGCGACGGATGGCGGCTTCGAAGTCGGCCTGGCTGAAGTTGGCCTTACCCGTGGCGAGCTCAGCGCTGGCCGGGAGTTCGGCGGCCACGGCGGCGCGCGGTCCGGTCACCACGGCGCGCA
This sequence comes from Polynucleobacter meluiroseus, assembly GCA_943323725.2. GTDB lineage: Bacteria > Verrucomicrobiota > Verrucomicrobiia > Opitutales > UBA953 > UBA953. Next base: position 1,026 of record CALPIW020000076.1, read on the forward strand.
GGGCTTCGAGTTCCTGCTTGGCGGCGGCCCAGGCGGAGTCGGCGTCGGCCGGCGATTTCACGCGGGCGTTGACGATGAGGCGGAGGGTCTGGCGGGCGTTGTCGAAGGCGACCACGCGGTCGACCAGCATGAAGTGGAGCAGGGGAGTGCCGGCCGGGTCCTTGGCGGGCTTGGGGACGGTCGGCTCAATGCGGTGGACGTATTCGTAGCCGACCATGCCGACCATGCCGCCGACGAACGGGGGCAGTCCGGGCACCTTGGCGACGCGCAGGCCGGAGAGTTCCTTCTTCACCAGCGAAAGCGGATCCGCCGGCGTGGGTACGGTCTCCTTGGTGCCGTCACGACGGACGATCTCGGTGCGGTCTTCCCAGGCGGTCAAGGTGAGGGCCGGGGCGGCGCCGCAGAAGCTGTAGCGACCGAGCTTATCACCCCCCGTGACCGACTCGAACAGGAAGGGGGAGCCGAGGGCGCGGAGGCGGGCGTAGACCGAGACCGGGGTCTCCAGGTCGGCCATCAGGTCCAGGCACACCGGGATGAGGTCGGACTGCTGGGCCAACTGGCGGAAAGTAGCTTGGTCGGGGACTAGGCTCACGCGTGCATTTAGATGCGTTAACCTATGGTTTGGAAACCAATTAAAGCAAACCGCCCAGATTGAAGCCGGCGGGCCGAATCAGCCCTTTTTGCCGGCAGTCCAGCGACCCCAGAGGGACAGGGGGAGCAGGCGCCCGTTGTTTTCCTGTTTCAGGGCGAGTTCGCCGATGTCGACCTGGCCGCCGAGTCCGCGGGTGACGTCTTCGAGCAGGTTGTGGCAGAGGATGGAGGACGCGTCGATCGTGTAGACCGTCAGGATCATGAACTGCGCCTGCGGGGAGAGCAGTTCGCGGCAGGCGCGGAGCAGGGGGGCGAGGTCGCGTTCGACCTTCCAGAACTCGCCGGTCGGGCCGCGGCCGAAGGCGGGCGGGTCGAGCATGATGGCTTCGTACTGGTTGCCGCGTTTGACCTCGCGCTTCACGAACGTCATCGCGTCCTCAATGATCCAGCGGATCGGCTCCTGGGCCAGGCCGGAGAGCTCTTGGTTACGGCGGCCCCAGGCCACGGCGGGCTTGGAGGCGTCGACATGGGTGACGTGCCAGCCCGCTTGGGCGGCGTTGAGAGAGGCCGCGCCGGTATAGCCGAAAAGGTTGAGCAGACGGGGACGCGGTTCGAGTTTCTGCGGGCGCTCGGCGACCCATTTCCAGTGCGGGGACTGCTCGGCGAAGACGCCGAACTGCTTGGAATTATCCATGAACCGTAGCTGGAAGCGGAGCTTGCCCAGCTTGGTCTCCCATTCCTTGGGGCAGTTGCCCTTCAGCTTCCAGCGGCCTTCGCGGCCGCCTTCTTCGTGTTCGGCGACCGCGCGCGCCCATTCGGCGGCGGGCAGGGACTTGCTCCACCAAGCCTTGGGTTCGCTCCGGATCATGCGGACGCCGCCGATCTCCTCGAGCTTGAAGCCGTCGCCGGAATCCAGGAGGCGGTGACCATCCCAGTCGCTCACTAGTACGCTGATATCCACGCGCGCATCGTGGGCGGACGATGGCCGGGAGGGAAGCCCGCTTTTGCTCGCCAATTTATTTTTCCGCCCTTCCTCTTGAGGCGATGACGCGTGAACTGGCCAGCGCCCGCTGGGAGACGAAGGTCTCCGGGTTGGTCGCGCTCACGCGGGACTGGGCTGGTCCGGGGCTACCGCCGCTCACGCTGAACCCGCCGGCCCGGCTGACCTTGCTCGAGCCGGCCGACGTCCGCGCCTGGGCCTTGCGTGCGGGGCACTGGATCGAGGGTGGGTGCGTCCATTTCTTTTTCTGGAAGGCGCTCTGTCCGGAGGCCGCGCAAGGTTCCGTCAGCGTGGTCGGACCCTTCAATGACTGGGGCCGCGCCGTCGACATGGAGCGTTGGCAGCTGCGTCCGGTCTGCGTGGCGGGCGCCGAAGGCTTCGAACTCGCCGCGGACCTCGCGGAAGTCCTCGGCGAAGCCGATGAGACCGTCTTCAAGTTCCGACGCGAGGGTGACCGCTGGGTCGAGCCGCCGCACGACGCCGACAACGTCCGTCGCGACGAGGGTAATCACCGCAACCTCGTCGTCTCCCGTCGGCGCACCGACCGACATGTCTTTCGCTTCCATGCGGCCGACGTCGATCCGTCCGCCGTGCCGGTCCGCATGGTTTTCGAGACCCCGGAGCTGCTCGAACTCGGCGACATCCTGGCCTCGGAGCCGCTGGACGTCCTGGAGCCCGCGGGCGGTTTTGGCGCGACGGTCAGCGCGCGTTCGACGCTGTTCCGTGTCTTCGCTCCGCGCGCCCGCTCGGTCGAAGTCATCTGGCGTCATCCGACCGGCGGCGGCTCGCATCCGCTGATGCTCAAGCCCGAAGGGCAGGGCGCGTGGTCGGCTTCATGGCCGGAGAATCTCAGCGGCGCCCATTACTGGCTGCAGGTCGCCGCGTCGGAGGACGACACCGGCGAACGTTTCGGCGGCACGCACATCGTCGACCCTTGGGCCCGCGCGGTGGTCGGCCCTCGGCAGGCCGCGGGCCTCGTGGTCGGACCCGAAGCACTGCTGCCCTTCGATGACGGCTTCGTCCCGCCGCCGGTCGAGGATCTCGTGATCCTCGAAGGCCATCTGCGCGACCTGCTCGGTCTCGCCGACGGCGCACCGACGGCCGGCGGTTATCGCGACCTCGCCCGCTATGTGCGTTCGCAAGGCAACTACCTGCGCGCGCTCGGCGTCAACGCCCTCGAACTGCTGCCGTGCGCCGAGTTCGAGCATGATGCGACCGACGAATATCATTGGGGCTACATGCCCGTCAGCGCCTTCGGCGTCGCGAACTCCTACGCCAGCGCTCCGGGCGTCGTCGCGATGGAGGAGTTCCGCGATCTCGTCCGCGCGTGTCATGAGGCCGGCCTCGCCGTCATCATGGACGTCGTCCTGAACCATTTCGGTGCGCCCAACGGCCTCGGTGCGATCGACGCGCCGTATTACTACCGCGTCGACCCGCAGGGCAGACTCACCAACTGGAGCGGCTGCGGTAACGATGTCCGCGCCGAGGCGCCGATGTTCAAGCGACTCGTGCACGCCGCGTTGCGTCATTGGACCGAAGTGCTCGGCGTCGACGGCGTCCGGCTCGACCTCGCCGAACTGCTGGGCACGCCGCTGCTGCGCGAGATCGAGGCCGATTTTCGTTTCCGCGCCCCGCATAAGATCCTGATCGCCGAACCGTGGAGCTTCCGCGGGCACACCGCGCGCGATCTCGATCACACCAGCTGGACCAGCTGGGATGACGCCTTCCGCGAGTTCCTGCCCTCTTACGTGCGCGGTCATGCGAAGGCGTCGGACCTGCTTCATCATGTGGCGGCGTGCGCGTTCCGGCCGTCCGCGCGCCTGCGCTATGCGCAGTCGCACGACGACATGGCCTGGCTGGATCGCATCACCGAACGCACGGGCGGCGACGCCCTTGATCCGGCGCCTCGCGACGTCCTGCGCACGCGCCTCATGCACGTGATCCTGCTCTGCTCCGCGGGCGTGCCGATGCTCTGCGCCGGCCAGGATTTCCTCGCGACCAAGCGCGGCGTCAGCAATACGTGGCGGCGCGGCGACCTGAACCGCCTCGACCCGGTCCGGATCGAACGTTTCCGGTCCGAGCATGAATTCGTCGCCCGCCTGATCGGTTTCCGCCTCTCTGCGGCTGGCGCGGGCCTGCGTCCCCGCTTGGCCGTTTCGCCGGGTTGGATGCAGGTGACCCATCAGCCGGGCGGGGAAGCCTTCGTCGCCGTCCTCAACGCCGACGGACAGCTCGGCCCCGCCCGGGTGCTCATGGCCTGCAATCCGCACGACCGCGAGGTGACGCTTGCCCTGCCGCGGACCGGGGATTGGACGCCCGTGGTGGTCTCGCCGTTCCCCTCCTGCCTGCACGCCCCTGGTCCCGTGCCGCGGATCGAGGGGGATCACGTCATCCTGCCGCCTTTGGGCGCCGCCGTCTGGTCCGCCGGGGCCTGATTCGCATTCTCGCTTGCCAATGCGGGGCGGCAGGGCCTTTTTCATCCCTTTCACGCCCGTCCCCTTTCCTTTCTCACACACCATACCATGGCCACCAAAGTAGCTATCAACGGATTCGGCCGCATCGGCCGTCTCGTCTTCCGCGCCCTCGTCGAACAGGGCCACCTCGGCACGACCTTCGACGTCGTCGCCGTCGGCGACATCGTCCCTGCGGACAACCTCGCCTACCTCCTGAAGTATGACTCCACCCAGGGTCGCTTCAACGGCACCGTCAGCTCCAAGAAGTCCTCCCCGGACAAGGCTGAAGACGACGTCCTCGTCGTGAACGGTAAGGAAATCCTCGTGGTTTCCGCCCGCACCCCGGCCGAACTCCCCTGGAAGGCCCTCGGCGTCCAGGTCGTCATCGAGTCCACCGGTCTCTTCACCGAAGCCGCCAAGGCCAAGGGTCACCTCGAAGCCGGCGCCAAGAAGGTCATCATCTCCGCTCCGGCCAAGGATGAGGACATCACCGTCGTCATCGGCGTCAACGACGACAAGTACGACGCGGCCAACCACCACATCATCTCCAACGCTTCCTGCACCACGAACTGCCTCGCGCCGCTCGTCCACGTGCTGCTGAAGGAAGGTTTCGGCGTCGCCGAAGGCCTGATGACCACCGTCCACGCCTACACCGCCACTCAGAAGACTGTCGACGGTCCGTCCAAGAAGGACTGGAAGGGTGGCCGTTCCGCCGCGATCAACATCATCCCGTCCGCCACCGGCGCCGCCCGCGCCGTCGCCCTCGTCCTCCCGGAAGTGAAGGGTAAGCTGACCGGCATGGCCTTCCGCGTCCCGACCCCGACCGTCTCGGTCGTCGACCTGACCGTCAAGACCACCAAGGACACCTCCCTCGCCGAGATCAAGGCCGCCCTCAAGAAGGCGTCCGAGACCTACATGAAGGGCATCCTGGCCTACACCGACGAAGAAGTGGTCTCCTCCGACTTCATCCACGACAAGAGCTCGTCGATCTTCGACGCCGGCTCCTCGATCGAGCTGAACAAGAACTTCTTCAAGCTCATCAGCTGGTACGACAACGAGTGGGGCTACTCCAACCGCGTCGTCGAGCTCCTGGGCAAGGTCACGGCCAAGCTCTAAGCCCGGCTGAGATTCCTCCGCGACAGGCGGCCCATCCGGGTCGCCTGTCTTGTTTTGGGCTCCCGGCGGGGCGGGGGAGGGTTGTTATGACGGTTTGCGAGGCTGCGGGCGGTTTGTTCTTCCCACCCCTCGGCTTACGCCTTTCTCTGCTCCCTTTCACCACCATGCCTGCTCCTACCCTCCGCGAACTCGGCTCCGTCAAGGGCCAGCGTGTCCTCGTCCGTGTCGACTTCAACGTCCCCCAGGACAAGAAGACCGGCGCCATCACGAATACCCAGCGTATCGCCGCGGCCCTGCCGACGATCAAGTTCCTGCTCGAAGGCGGCGCCTCCCTGGTGCTGATGTCCCACCTCGGTCGTCCGGACGGCAAGGTCGTCGAGAAGTTCTCCCTCCGCCCCGTGGCCGCCGAGCTCGAGAAGCTCCTCGGCAAGCCGGTGAAGTTCGTCGCCGCCTGCGTGGGCGCCGAGGCCGAAGCCGCCGCCAAGGCCCTCCAGCCGGGTGAAGTCCTGCTCCTCGAAAACCTCCGTTTCCACATCGAAGAAGAGGGCAAAGTGAAGCTCGAGGACGGCACCAGCCAGAAGGCCGACCCCGCTAAAGTGGCTGAATTCAGGGCCTCTCTCTCGCGTCTGGGCGACGTCTACGTGAACGACGCCTTCGGCACCGCGCACCGCGCCCACTCCTCGATGGTCGGCGTCAACCTGCCCCGCAAGGCCGCCGGTTACCTCCTCGAAGCCGAGCTCAAGGCCTTCGACACCGTGCTCAACAACCCGAAGCGTCCGCTCCTCGCCATCCTCGGCGGCGCCAAGATCGCCGACAAGATCCCCCTCATCCGCAACCTCATCGAGAAGGCCGACGAGATCATCATCGGCGGCGGCATGGCCTACACCTTCCGCAAGGTCTGCGACGGCATGCAGATCGGCAATTCCCTCTACGACGCCGAAGGCGCCAAGATCGTC
>CALPIW020000077.1 GCA_943323725.2 Polynucleobacter meluiroseus
CGCGCCACGCTCGTCGACCGGATCCGGGAAGCGAGCCGCCCCACCCTCGCCGCCCTGCACGCGGCGAAGATCCGCACGGTCATGCTCACGGGCGACCGCGAAGAGGCCGCCGCCGCCGCGGCGCAGCAGGTCGGCATCCAAGCTTACGCCGCCGCGCTCACGCCGGACGCCAAGATGGCCGCCATCCGCCGCTACTCCGCGGAAGGCCACGTGGTCGCGATGGTCGGCGACGGCGTCAATGACGCGCCTAGCCTGGCCGCGGCGGACGTCGCCGTGGGCATGGGCGGCCGCGGCAGCGACGCGGCCTTGGAGTCCAGCGACGTGGTGCTGATGGACGACCATTTGGAGCGCCTGGTCGATGCGATCGAACTGAGCCGCCGGGCCCGCCGGGCGATCCGCTTCAATATCATCCTCTCGGTCGGCGCCGCCCTCGGGATGGCCGCCTACGTGATCTTCCGGGGCGCCCCCCTGCCCCTCGCCGTCAGCGTGCACGAAGGCAGCACGGTCGTGGTCTGCCTCAACGGCCTGCGCCTGCTCGCCCACCGCCCGCGCCGGTGAACAAAAAGGCCCCCGGGCGAACCCGGAGGCCTTGCAGGCGGACGGCCGGAACGTTCAGCGCAGTTCCTTGCCGGCGCCGTCGAAGAGCTTGAACGCTTCGATGCTGTAAGTCGGGTCGGGCTTGGTGCCGAGGCGGACCTTGCAGGACTTCATGAGGTCGCGGAAGAACTCGCGGTCCTCGGTGATGATGCGCTCGAGGTTGACGGGATGGAGCAGGATGTTGATCTCCAGCTCCTTCTCGGGACCGGTGGCCTCCCGGAGGCGGCGGATGACGCTGAGGAGCTTGCGCTGGATCTCGACGGAGACCGTGCGGGGGTTCTTCACGATACCGCGACCCTGACAGTGCGGGCACGCCGTGTACATCGAGGTCGTGTTCGACTCCGTATGGCGCTGACGCGTCATCTGGAGCACGCCCAACGCGGAGATCGGCAGGATCTGGTGCTTGGCGCGGTCATCCTCCATGGCGTCGCGCAGGGCCTCGAAGACCTTCTTCCGGTCCTTCGGGTTCTTCATGTCGATGGTGTCGATCATGATGAGGCCGCCGAGGTTGCGCAGCTTGATCTGACGGGCCGCCTCGGTGACGGCCTCGAGATTGGCCTGGGTGATGAAGTTGCCGTCCTTGGCGCCGTCCTTGCCGCGGTGGCCGCCGGTATTGACGTCGATGGCCGTGAGGGCCTCGGTCTCGTCGATGACGATCTCGCCGCCGCTCGGGAGCGGGACGCGGCGCTGGAAGAGCTGCTCGATCTGGCGTTCGATGTTATAGCGCTCGAAGACCGGGATGGGGTCCGCGTAAAGCTCGACGCGCGAGCGGGAACGCGGCGACACCTCGCCGACGAGGTCCTGCACCAGCTTGAAGTCCTCGGGATTATCGACCAGGATGCGGTCGACCTCCTCGGTCAGGAAGTCGCGGACGGTGCGCTCGATCAGGCCGGGCTCCTGGTAGAGGAGGACCGGACGGCGGTCCGGGGCGTTGATCTTCTCGACGATGGCCTGCCAGCGCTTGAGCAGCATGTGCAGGTCGCGGACGAACCAGCGGGCCTGCTTGCCCTCGCCGGCGGTGCGGATGATGACGCCCATGCCTTCCGGGATCGTCAGCGAGCGGAGGATGTCCTTCAGGCGTTCGCGCTCGGACGATTCCTCGATCTTGCGGGAGACGCCGCACGCGCCGCTGAACGGCATCAGCACCAGGTAACGACCCGGCAGCGCGATGTTGGTGGTCGAGCGGGGGCCCTTGGTGCCGATCTGGTCCTTGACGACCTGGATGACGATGTCGGAGCCGGCCGGGAAGAGCTGCGGGATGTCCTTGGCCTGGTAGCGGGCCTTGCGCTGCTTCTGTTCGGCGGACTCGTTGTCGCGGATGAACTCGACCTGCGAGTCGTTGGCGGCCGGGAGCATGTCCCAGTAGTGCAGGAACGCGTTCTTCGGCTGGCCGATGTCGACGAAGGCGGCCTTGAGCCCGCCCTCGAGGTTCTGGACGCGGCCCTTGAAGATCGCGCCGACCATGCGGTTCTCGCCCTTGTGCTCGATCTCGAACTTGTCGAGGACGCCGTTGGTGAGGAGCGCGACGCGCTTCTCGAGCGTCTCGGCGTTGATCACGAGCTCGCGGTAGACCGCGCGGTCCTTGGAGAAGTGCTTCACGATGCGCTGGAGCAGCGGGAGCTCCTTGCGCCGCTTGGCCGCCTCGTCGGCCAGCTGGCGCTGGTCGATCGGGGAGGTCTGTTCGCCGCCTTCCGGCAGCTCGTCGTTGATATCTTCGGGTTCGGTATTTTCGGGCATCTCGGTCAGGCGGTTAAGCCGGTTGCCGGAGAGCCTCCGTCTTCGCCGCCACCGGCCGAATGCCGGTGAACGCTCTGGACTAGTCCAAGGAGCAGGAAACAGCTGAGTACGAAAGACCCTCCGTAGCTAAGGAAAGGAAGGGGGACCCCGGTGACGGGCATCAGGTCGATGTTCATGCCGACGTTGATCACGACGTGCGTGCCGAGCACGACCGCCGCGCCGATCGCCAACAAAGAGCCGAACCGATCCGTCGTCCGCGCCGCCGTGCGCACGACGCGCCAGAACAGCAGGACGAAGGAACCGATCACCAGGAAACCGCCGGTGAAGCCGATCTCCTCGGCCATCCCGGAAAAAAGGAAGTCATTGTGCGCCGCCGCTTCCGGCAGGTAGCCGAAGCGGGCCTGCGTGCCGTTGCCGACGCCCTGACCGCGGAAACCGCCGCGACCGACCGCGATGACGGCCTGGTTGACGTTCCAAGTGACGCCGAGCCCCTTCGGGTCGATGACGTCGGGGGCGACGAAGGACATGATGCGCTCGCGCTGGTAGTCCTTGAGCAGGAAGAACCAAGCCTCCGCCTCGTGCTGGCCGCGGATCGCGCGCACGGGGTCCTTGGACTGCGGATTCGCCTTCGCATACTGGTCGATCTTGGCCGCATATTCGGTCAGGTCGACGGCCACCACGCCCACCAGCAGGACGGCGGCGGCTCCGGCCACCAGGAAGAACCTGGTGGCCAGGCCGGCGACGAACAGCAGGATGAATGAAAGCGGCAGGTAGATGAGCGCAGAACCTAGGTCCGGCTGCACAAAAATCAAGACAAACGGGACCGCGGCGACCCCGAGGGCGCGCGCCACCGTGCCCCAGGTCGCCCGGAAGGAACCGATCGGGGAGCGCGCCAGCAAGGCCGCGAGGAAGACCAGCGCGCCGATCTTCGCGAACTCGGAGGGCTGGATCGAGAACGGTCCGAAATCCATCCAGCGACGGGCCCCGTTGACGCTCCGGATGAAGTCGCCGAGGTTCGTCTTGGCCAACGCGCAGAGCGAGACGGGCAGGAGCAGCAGGATGGTGCCGAGATACAGGCGGCGGGCATGCCGCTGGATGAGCCGATAGTCCAAGGCCGAGACCGCCCAGTAGGCGATCCAGCCGATGACGACGAAGACGATCTGCGAACGGTAGAAAGTGGATTCGCGGGCGCTCCCGGCCGACTGGATCGCGACGATGCCGAGGGTGCTGAGGAACAGGATGATGACCACCTGGGTCCAGTCCGTCCGCCAGGCGAAGTTGGCGAAATTGTCCCACCAGACCGCGGCCGAAGACCGCTCATCGTCAAGGTGTCTGGACATGCCTTGAAGAAGCCCGCCCGAGGCTCCGAGGCAAGGCGAACCTCCCGAAAGGGCTTGCCGAAGGGGCCGGGTCGGCAAGGGTATGGCCCCGGACCTCCGGTTTTCGCGACGACCATGCCTGTGGCAGCCGACCAAAGCATCCTCGCCGCCGTGGCGTTCTCCTCCGGAGCCATCGTGGCGTATGCGGTCGCGAAGTGGCGCGAAAACACCCTCGGGGCCGTCCGCGAAGCGCGGCTCCGCTCCGAAGTGGAGCTCGCCCGCCGCGAGGCCACCGTCGAGGCGGCCGAACTGCACGCCCAAGCCGAGGCCGAACAACGGTCCGCGGCCCGGGCGATGGCCGACGCCGAAGCCGCGGCCGCCGCCTCCGCCGAACTCGGACGCGAGAATACCCGGCAACGCGACCACCTGCTGCGTGAGCTGCAACGCCTCGCCAAGGTCACGCCGGAAGAGGCCCGCGCCCTCCTCCTCGACCATCTCCGGGAAGAGTACGGCGAAGAGGCGCAGCACCTCCGCCGCGGCCTGCTCGACCAAGTCGAACAGGACATCGACGACGAAGCCCGCCGCACGTTGCTCTCGGCGATGCAGCGACTGACGACGTCCACGACGCAGGACGCGACCGCCCTCTCCGTCTCGCTCCCGAACGAGGACATGAAGGGCCGCCTGATCGGCCGGGAAGGCCGCAACATCCGCACCTTCGAACAGATCACCGGCGCGACCCTGCTCATCGACGAAACCCCTGGCCTGGCGATGGTTTCCTGCTTCGACCCGGTCCGCCGCGAGATCGCGCGCATCGCGCTGGAACGCATCGTCAAGGACGGCCGCATCTCACCGGCGCTCATCGAAGACAGCGTCCGTCTCGCGGGCGACGAAGTCGTCAAGCACGCCCGCCGCCTCGGCCGCGACGCCGTGCGTGACCTCGGCCTGCCGCCCATGGACGCCGCCGTCGAAGAGCTCCTCGGTCGCCTGCACTTCCGCCTCTCTTCCAACCAGAACACGCTCGCGCACTCCATCGAGGTCGCCCAGCTCTGCGCGATGCTCGCCGCGGAGATCGGCATCGACCCGGTGCCCGCGAAACGCGCCGGCCTGCTGCACGACCTCGGCAAGGCCATCGAGGCCGAAGCGGGCTCGAGCCACGCCCTCGCCGGCGCCGCCCTGCTCCGCCGCTTAGGCGAGGATCTGCGCGTCGTGAACGCGGTGGCGGCGCACCACCGCGAAGTCCCGGCCGAAAGCCTTTACGCTCCGTTGGTGATGATCGCCGACGCCGCCTCCGGCTCCCGCCCGGGCGCCCGCTCCTCCACCCTCGAGTCCTACGCCCAGCGCGTCCGTCTCCTGGAGGAGGTCGCCCTCGCCTTCGATGGCGTCCGGGAGGCCTACGCCTTCCAGTCCGGCCGCGAACTCCGGGTCATCGTGGACCCGGGCAAAGTCGACGACTTCGGGGCGACCGAACTCGCCCGCCGCCTCCGCCTGAAGGTGGAAGAGACCCTTTCCTATCAAGGAACCGTCAAGATCGTGCTGATTCGTGAACAAAGGTTCACGGAAGAGGCCCGCTGAGGGACTTTCTTGTTGTTAAGCAAGAGGGGGTAGTTATTCACAAGGGTTCCGGGAGTTCCTCCCGGGTCATTTCGGCACCCCAAGGAGGTTCGTCCTCCGTCACCAAGGGTCCGACAAACCGCGTCGCCGCTCCACAACGGAACGGCCGCATCATCCGGTCGGCCACAACGAAGGCCGCCCCAACATAAGCAACATGAGCCAAGAAGAAACCCAGGGCCAGGAGCACGTCTCCGCCCACCAGCCCGCCGCGGACGCAGGCGCCAATGAAGTCCGCACCCCCGCACCCCGCCTCAACGAAGCCAAGCTGGAGTCCGCCCACGCGGAACTCCCTCCGCTCTCCGTGATCGGGGCCTCGTCCGAACCCGCCGCCAAGCCCGGCACCATCACGACCCCGAAGCAGTTCGGTCGTCGTGGTACGCCCCGTGGCGCCGCTCCCTCCGCCGCCAACGGTCAGGCTGCCCGCCCGGCCATCGGCGTCGTCGAAGATCCGTCGCAGTTGACCGAGAACCTCTCGGGTGACCGCACCCAGTCCGCCGCTCCGGCCCGCGAAGACCGTCCGCGTCGTGAACCCCGCGCCGAAGGCGAACGTGGTCCGCGTCGCGAACCTCGTGAGCCGCGTCCGGAAGGTCTCGCCGAAGAAGGCCGCCAGCCCGGCATCCCGCAGGGCGACCGTCCTCGTCGCGAACCCCGCGCCGAAGGCGAACGTGGCCCGCGCCGCGAACCCCGCGAACCCCGCCCTGAAGGCGACCGTGGCCCCCGCTCCGAAGGCGACCGCCCTCGTCGCGAGGATCGTCCTCGTCGCGAAGACCGTCCGCGTATCCAGATCGAGCCCGTCGTCATCCCGGTCCAGGCCCCCATCGGCTTCTGGGCTTCGCTGAAGCGCAAGCTCGCCACCCTGTTCGGCATCCCCGACAAGGCCGTCTTCGTGTCCTCCTCCCGTCCTTACGCGCCGCGCGGCGAACCCCGCGGCGAACGCTCCGACCGCGGTCATCGCGGCGGTCGTGGTCGTGGCGAGTTCCGCGGCGGTTCCCGCGGCGGCCGTGATGGCTCGCGCGGAGGTCGCGGCGAATTCCGCGGCGACCGCGGTCCTCGCAACGGTCCTCGCGAAGGCTGAACATGACGGGGGCGCCAATCGGCGCCCCCGCTTCTTTTCCCCGACATGCTCCAGGTCGCGCGCATCCGCGGTGGTCACGAACTGAAAGGCTCGGTCCGCGCCGCGGGTTCCAAGAACGCCGCGCTGCCGCTGCTCGCCGCCTCGCTCCTCACGGGCGAGACGGTGACGCTGCGCAACGTGCCTGACCTGAGCGACGTCCGTTACATGGCCGAGATCCTCGGCCACCAAGGCGCGACGGTCACGAACCCCGCGCGCGGCGTCTGGACGATCCGCGCCGCCGAGGTCTCGCACCGCACGCCCTACGACCTCGTCCGCAAGATGCGCGCGTCGGTCTGCCTGCTCGGCTCGCTGGTCGGCCGACTCCGCCAGGCGGAGATGGCCATCCCCGGCGGCTGCGTCATCGGCCCGCGCCCGATCGACCTGCACCTGAAAGGCCTCGAGGCCCTCGGCTGCGTCGTCACCGTCGAAGCCGGCCTGGTGTCGGTCGACGCTTCCCACGCCCGCGGCGCCACGGTCCCCATGGGCGGCCCGATGGGCAGCACGGTGCTCGGCACGGCGAATCTCGTGATGGCCGCCACCCTCACGCCCGGCGTCACGCGCATCGAGTGCGCCGCCCGCGAACCCGAAGTCGTCGACCTCTGCGCGATGCTCATCCAGATGGGCGCGAAGATCTGCGGTCAGGGCACGAGCGTCATCGTAGTCGAAGGCGTCGCGTCCCTCCATGGCTGCGACCACACGGTCATCGCCGACCGCATCGAAGCCGGCACTTATCTCGTGGC
>CALPIW020000078.1 GCA_943323725.2 Polynucleobacter meluiroseus
ACCTCGCCAAGAAGAACCTAAAACTCGCGGCCGGCGAATGGGTTCCGGTCCGGCTGACTTTCACAGGCGACGAGGTGGCCGTCCAGGTCAACGACCAGACCTTCAAGGGCAAGCATCCCAGCCTCGGCAAGGACAAGACCTCACTCGACCTGCTCGTCTTCGGAGCCACCGCCGGCTTCCGCAACGTCCGCGTCGCCCGTTAATCTCATGCGACTCCTCGCCAGCCTCCTCCTCGTCGCCTCGCTGAGCGCCGAGACCGACGCCGACCGTAAAGTCGTCCTCGGCCTCGTGGACACCTGCGCCCAAGCCCCGCAGACCTTCGAAGCCGAAGGCTTCAAAGCCGACGGGCAAGTCCGGGCGATCTTCTACGACACCCTGCCCTATAAAGGAAAGCCTACCCGCGTCTTCGCCTGGATCGGCCTGCCCGCCAAGCGCGAGGGCAAGGTCCCCGGCATCGTCCTCGTCCACGGTGGCGGCGGCACGGCCTACAAGGAGTGGGTCCAGAAATGGAACGCCCAAGGTTTCGCGGCCATCAGCATCGCGGTCGAAGGCCAGACCGACGTCGACGAGAAGAAGGAAGCCAAAGGCCGGCCCGTCTGGGCGCGCCAGGCCTTCTCAGGACCCGCCCGCGATGGCACCTTTGCCGACACGAAACTCCCGCTCAAGGAGCAGTGGATGTATCACGCCCTCGCCGACACGATGCTGGCGAACTCGCTCCTGCGTTCCCTGCCCGAAGTCGACGCCAACAAGATCGGCGTGATGGGCGTCTCCTGGGGCGGGGTGATCACCAGCACCGTCATCGGGCTCGACGCACGTTTCGCCTTCGGCATCCCGACTTACGGCTGCGGACATCTCTTCGACGCCGAGAACCATTGGGGCCGGGCATTGCATGACAACGAGGGCTATCAACAGGTCTGGGACGGCATGAATTACGCCGACCGCGTGAAGATGCCGGTGCTCTGGCTCTCCTGGCCGCAGGACGCCCACTTCCCGCTCGGCTGCCAGGCCGAGCACTACCGCAAGATCCCCGGCCCCCGCATGGTCTCCCTCATCACGAAGATGGGTCACAGCCACCCCGCCGGCTGGAATCCGCCGGACAGCTACGCCTTCGCCAAGAGCGTGGTCGAGACCGGCAGGCCCTGGGGTGGCTCGCCTGCGGCCAAGACCGAATCCGGCACGGCGATCGCGGTATTCCATTCCACCAAGCCCATCACACGCGCCGTCCTCGTCTCGACGACCGACAAGGGCTTCACCGGCACGCGCAAGTGGGTCGAGACGTCGGCCATGGCTGCCAGCGGTGGCGGCGGCACGACGACCTCCGCCCCTTTGCCTCCCGGCACGACCGCTTGGTATATCAACGCTTACGCCGATACGCTGACCCTCACCTCCGACTACCAGGAAATCAAATGATCCGCCCCCTGCTCTCCCTGCTGCTCGCCGGCCTCTCCCTCGGCGCCGCTGACCAGCCCGCCGGACGATCGTTCCTGATGCTGGGCGGCATCACCCAGATCGTCGACGCCGCCGGCAAGCCGACTTGGCAATATCCGGCCGTAACCCGCGACGGCCACGTCCTACCGAACGGCAACCTGCTGCTCACGCTTTCCAAGAACAAGGCTTACCCCGGCGGCGCGGTCGTCGAAGTGACCCGCGACCAGAAGGTCGTCTGGGAATACAAGGGCACGCAGACCGAAGTGAACACGGCCGTGCTGCTCGACAACGGCCACATCCTGCTGACCGAAGCCGGCGACAAGCCGCGCCTCCTCGAGGTCGCCCGCGACGGCTCGATCAAGGTCGAGATCCCGCTAGGCTGCCAGATCACTAACCACCACATGCAGAGCCGCATGGCGCGCAAGCTGCCGAACGGACACTACCTGGTGCCGCAGGAAAAGACCGTCCGCGAATACGACGCCGCCGGCAAAGTCGTCTGGGAACGGAAGAGCCCGGAGTCCAAGTTGGATAACCGCTCCTTCTGCAGCCTACGCAACGCCGCCGGACACACGCTCATCAGCCTGACGGTCGCCAATCACCTGATCGAGGTCGACGCGGACGGCAAGGTCGTCTGGGAACTCCGCGAGGGCGACCTGCCGGGAGTCCGGATCAACCGCACCACCGCCCTCTCTTGGCTGCCCAACGGCAACATCGTCTTCAGCAACTACGCCGCCCGCGCCCCGCAGCCCAAGCTCGTCGAGATCACCCGCGCCAAGCAGGTCGTCTGGACCTACACGGACGCCTCCAAGGAGGGCGTGCACGAGTTCGCGCTGCTGGATGATGCTGGCAAACCGCTGTCTGGAGTGCTTCGCTGAGAGAGACGTGCAGTTCACCGACCCCCAGGCCGCCTTAAACCACGCGATGGCATTGCATCGCGAAGGGCAGCATGCCGCGGCCGAAGACATCTACCGGCAATTACTGGCCGCCTTTCCGGATGCCACGGACATCCTCCATCTGCTCGGTCTGGTGGAAATCGACGGCGGTCGCGCTGACGAGGGTTTCGCGAAGATGCGCGAAGCGATCCGGCTCTCTCCCGGCATCCCGCATTACCATGCGAACCTAGGCGCCCGCCTGCTGGATCGACGCAGCCCCGAAGAGGCGGCGGCCTGCCTGCGCGAAGCGATCCGCCTGCAGCCGGACATGCCCACCCACTACTTCAACCTCGGCAACGCCTGCCTGCAACTAAGGCGGGCATCCGACGCCGTGGAGGCCTACCGTCAGGCGCTTCGACTCCAGCCCGATTATCCGGACAGCGAACTCCAGCTCGGCATCGCCCTGCACACCGACGGACGTCGCTCCGAAGCCATGGATTGGTACCGCGGAGTCCTGGCCCGCCGACCCGCACACCTCGCCGTCGCCACCAACCTGGGCGCGATGCTCCAGGAGGACTGCGACCTGGACGGGGCGGCGGACTGCTTCCGGCAGGCCATCCAGGCCCAACCCGACCATCCGGTGCCGCTTAACAATCTCGCCGTCATCCACAAGGAACTCGGTGAGGCGGGCGAGGCGGTACGAAGGCTGAAGCAATGCGTCGAGCTCGACCCCGCTTCGGCGTCGATGCACAGCAATCTCATCCTGATCATGCATTATGATCCGGCGACGACCGCCGCGGACCTGCGTGCCGAACACGTCCGCTGGAACGCGCGTTTCGTGCCGAAACAGCTGCCTCCGCACGCCAATAAAGCCGAACCGCGCCGGCGCCTGCGCGTGGGCTTCGTGTCGGCGGATTTCCGTGACCACGTCGTCGGCCGCGCCCTGCTCCCCTCGTTCCGTCGGCATGAACAAGGGGATTTTGAAATCTACGGCTACTCGGCCTCGCCGGCCGACCCGTTCGGCCGGGCCTTCCAGGAAGCCGCCGCCGGCTGGCGCGAGATCGGCGGCATCCCGCCCGCCGAAGTCGCCGCGATGATCCGCGGCGACCAGATCGACATCCTCATCGACGTCGCCTTGCACACGTCGGATAACCGCCTCGAAGTCTTCGCCCTGAAGCCGGCGCCCGTGCAGGCCTCGTGGCTGGGCTACCCCGAGACCTCCGGCCTCGCGACGATGGATTATCGGATCACCGACGCCCTGCTCGAGCCGCCCGGCGGAAATCTCCTGGCCGATGCCGCCGAGCAAGCCTGCCTGCTTCCCGACTGCTGGACCTGTTATGAGCCGCCGGCAGGATACCCTGAAATCACTCCGCCGCCCTGCCTCGCCGGCCAAGGCATCACGTTCGGCTCGCTCAATAACACCTGTAAGATCAACGACCAGGTCCTGCGCGCCTGGGCGCGCATCCTCGAGGCCGTACCAGGCTCCCGCCTCCGCCTGCTCGCCAAACAAGGCTCCCATCGACGGAGCATCGTGGAGAAACTTTCGGGCATGGGCGTCTCCGCCGAACGGATCAGCTTCTTCGACTACGTACCGCTGACCCCGGAACTGTCCCAAGGGGCCTTGCTGCACCGCTACAACGAGATCGACGTCGCCCTCGACACTTTCCCTTACACCGGGATGACGACCACGCTGGACGCCCTCTGGATGGGCGTGCCGGTGGTCTCGCTGGTCGGAGAACGCAACCTGGGGCGAGCCGGCCTGAGCCTGCTCACCAATGTCGGGATGGCGGAACTAGCCGTAACGGACGTAGACGCCTACGTCGCCCAGGCCGTCGCGCTTTCCCGCCAACCGGACCGTCTCGCCCGTCTGCGGCAGGAACTCCGCCCACGGATGCTGACCTCGCCTCTGCTGGACGCCGAAGGGTTCACCCGGCGATTGGAGACGGCCCTGCGCGACATGTGGGTTGCCTGGTGCGAGCGGCAGGGTAAGGTTGCCTGACCCCCATGCGACTGCTGCTCTCCCTGCTGTTGCCTTTCGCCCTTTGCGCCGCCGAGACGCGCCGCCCTAATATCCTTTGGCTGGTGGCGGAAAATATCGGCCCGGATCTCGGTAGCTACGGTCACACCGCGGTCAGGACGCCGAACCTCGATCGTCTCGCCCAGGAAGGAATGCGCTACCGGCTGGCTTTTTCGACCTCTCCGTTCTGCTCGCCGAGCCGTTCGGCCATGCTGACGGGCATGTACCAGACGAGCATCGGCGCCCACCATCACCGCTCCCACTTCATCGAAGGACTGGATGCGGACTTCACCCTCCCCTCAGGGGTCCGTCCGTTCACCCAACTGCTCCGGGAAGCCGGCTACTATTGCGCCAACATCAGGACGATGGCCGGCCGCGCCGTCGGCACCGGCAAGACCGATTTCAATTTCAAGCTCATCGGCGACCCGATGACGGCTGAGACTTCTGGCAAAGGTCGGTCCGCAGAGAAGAACAAGCGTAACAACGCGAACTTCGCCCGGGCTTTCGCCGGCGACGAATGGACTGAGCTTCCGAAGCACCGACCCTTTTATGCGCAAGTGAACCTTCCCACGGTCGAACGCACGATCAAGGGTTGGACCGGCTCAGCCAGCAATCCCTGGAACGGGCAGACCCATCCGGCGATCACCGATCCGAGCGCGATCACCGTGCCTCCCTACTACCCTGACCACGAGATCACTCGCCAAGATTGGGCCGGGTATCTGGATGCCGTGAGCGGCATGGATGATCGGGCTGGCGAGATCCTTCGCCGACTGGAAGCGGACGGACTGGCCGACGACACCATCGTCATCTTCTTCGCCGATAATGGCCGGCTTGAACACCGCGGCCATGGCTTCTGCTACGACAGCGGCGACCGCGTACCTTTCATCATCCGCTGGCCGAAGCACTTCCCCGCCCCGCGCCAATACCGAGCCGGCACCGTCAGCGACCAGCTCATCAGCCTGATCGACCTCACCGCCACGACCCTCTCCTTCGCCGGCCTATCCAAGCCGGCGGGCATGCAAAGCCAGGTCTTCATCGGCGACCAAGCCGAGCCGCGCACCGCCGCCTTCAGCGCGCGCGACCGGCACGACGAATGCGTGAACCGGATCCGCGCCATCCGTACCGAACGCTGGCGCTACATCCGTAACTTCATGCCCGGGCAGACCTGGATGGCCTGGCACCGCTACAAGGACGCCTGCTACCCGGTCGTTCCGCTCATGCGTAAGCTGTTCTCCGAAGGCAAGCTGACCGGTCCGCCCCTGGCCCTGATGGCATCGGCCATGCCAGCCGAAGAACTCTACGACACCGAAGCTGACCCTCACGAAATCAACAATCTGGCGGAGTCGCCGGACCCTGCGCACCAGAAGATCCGCGCCGAGTTGCGCCAACGACTCGAAGCTTGGATCGAAGAAACCCGCGACCAAGGACGCACGCCCGAAGACCCTCGGGTCGAGGCTTACATGCAGAAGCAGATGCACGAACTTTTCGGCACCCCCGGCTATTACCCAGCCTCCTGGCAGCCCCAACTTATCAAATGAAGACACCCCTCCGCTCATTACTCTCGCTCCTCGCCTGTTCGCTGGCCCTCTGCGCCGCCGAAGCGCGTAAGCCGAATATCCTCATCATCCTCGCCGACGACCTCGGCTACGGCGACGTCCGCGCGAATAATCCGACGCGCGGCAAGATCCCCACGCCCCACCTCGACAAACTCGCCTCGCAGGGGATGCGCTTCACCGACGGACATTCCTCCTCCGGCGTCTGCTCCCCTTCGCGCTACGCCCTGCTGACCGGACGTTACCATTGGCGCACCCGCCTGCAGACCGGCATCGTCGGCGTCTTCGGCGAGCCGCTGATCGCCCCTGAACGACTTACCGTCGCAGGCCTGGCGAAGCAGCATGGCTACCGCACCGCGGCCATCGGCAAATGGCACCTCGGCTGGGATTGGCCGATCGCCGAAGGCGACCGCCCGCTCTTCCGCAGCTACAAGGAGGCCGGCAAGTCCTCGCCCGACGCGCACCGCGAGACCTGGCGCAAGGTGTTCGAACAGAAGATCGCCGGCGGACCGACCACTCGGGGCTTCGACACTTACTTCGGGACCGACGTGCCCAACTGGCCGCCTTATTGCTTCATCGAGAACGATCGCACGATCGGCACCCCCAGCGTGCCCCTCCCCGCTGAGTTCTTCCGCAACCACCTGGCCAGCCTGCCGGGGCCGGCCCTGCCGGATTGGAAACTCGAGGCCATCCTGCCGGCGCTGACCGAACGCGCCTGCGCATTCATCAGCGACTCCACCCGCCAGCCCGAGCCCTGGATGCTCTACCTGCCTCTCACCACGCCGCACACGCCTTTGGCGGTGAACGCGGAATGGAAAGGCAAGAGCGGCCTCAACAACGCCGCCGCGGACCTGATCATGGAGACCGACGCCGCCGTCGGCAAAGTGCTCGCCGCGCTCGAAGCCAGCGGAGCGGCCAAGGACACGCTCGTGCTCTTCACCAGCGACAACGGCTTCGCTTCGTACGTGGGCGTGAAGGACCTCGAAAAGCAAGGCCACTTCCCGAGCGGTCCGCTGCGCGACTACAAGACCTCAGTCTACGAAGGCGGTCACCGGGTCGCCTTCATGGCCCGCTGGCCCGCGCAAGTCTCGGCCGGGACGACCTGCGACCAACTCGTCCACCAGGCCGACATCATCGCGACCGTGGCCGACATCCTGCAGACCAAACTCCCGGCGAACGCCGCCGAAGACAGCTTCAG
>CALPIW020000079.1 GCA_943323725.2 Polynucleobacter meluiroseus
GACGGCTGGACCAAGACCGCCGGCGAATGGATGGGTGCCGAAGGTTTCCTGAAGACCTCCAAATAAGCTCATGCGTTCCTTCCTCGCCTGCTGGTTCCTCCTAAGCGCTTCGACGGCGTGGCCCCAGAACGGCGCGAAGGAGCCCGTCCAGGTCTTCATCCTGATGGGCCAGTCCAATATGGTCGGCCTGGGCAAGGTCTCCGGCCGCGAAGGCTCGCTCGAGTACGCGGTGAAAGAGAAGAAGCTCTTCCCTTATCTCGTCGATGCGCAAGGCGCCTGGAAAGCGCGCGAAGACGTCCGTCACGTGCGCGTGATGGTCGGCCGCGGCGGGAACATGCAGATCTTCAACGACGAATGGCTCAAGGTCGGCGGACGCACCCTCGGACCTGAATACGGCATCGGCCATCAGCTGGGAGACGCCTTGCCCGCGACCGCGATGCTCCTCAAGAGCTGCATCGGCAATCGCAGCCTCGGTTGGGACCTGCTGCCTCCCGGCAGCCCAAGGGAACTCTTCGAGGGCAAGGTCTACGCGGCCTACAAGGAAAGACCCGACAGCTGGCCGGCCGACCCGGCGCGCGGGATCAATACTCCCGCGCCGCCCTGGGTCGACAAGAACGGCAAGCCGATCGATTGGTACGCCGGGAAACAATACGACGACGACGTGGCCAACGCGAAGAAGATCCTGGCGGAGTTCCCTAAGCACTGCCCTGGCGCGCAAAGCTATGAAGTAGCGGGCTTCTTCTTCTGGCAGGGCGAAAAAGATGGCGGCAACCCCGGCCACGCGGCCGCTTACGAGGCCAACCTCGTCCGTTTCATCAAGCAACTGCGTAAGGATTTCGAGGCTCCGCAGGCGAAATTCGTCCTGGCGACCTTGGGTGAGTCCGTGAAGGGATCGGGCGGCAATGGCGGCCGCATCCTCGCGGCGCAGCTGGCCGTCGACGGAAATTCCGGCAAATATCCGGAGTTCAAGGGCAACGTCGCGACGGTCTACGCGCACCCCCTCTCCAAGGGCGGCTCAGGCAACAGCCACTACAACGGTAACGCCGAGACCTACATGGCCGTGGGCGAGGCGATGGGCCAGGCCATGGTCGGACTTCTCAAGGAATGACAGGGCGAGCCTCGTCGCCTGAAGCCGCCCACCGCGCCGACGACGCACTGCGGGAACGACAGGCTTAGGCGCCGCCGCGGCGGATCTCGGAGCCTTCGAAGCGGATCGACACGCGCCAGACCTTCTTGACGCGCGTGATCACCTTGCCGGTGCCGGCGACGATGGTCTCGGGGATCTCGATGCGGTGCTGGTCGACCACGGCGTGGAAGCCGCGCTCGGAGAAGATGTCGATGAACATCGAGATGGCCAGCGGGTCGTCGAACACGGTGGTCTCGATGTTGACGTGCGCCTGGCCGGAGATGGCGTGGGCCTTGATGATCGGGAGGAACTTGTCCTGGATCAGCTCGATGACCTGGCGGAAGGTCTCGGCGTTGCGCTCGGCGTAGTCATCGAGACGGCGGACGAGGTCCTGACGGGCGTGCTGGACGATCTGCGAGGCCAACGGAATCGGCGAGATGAGGTCATACGTCTCTTCGGCCAGCTCGAGGGAGCTCTGGTACTGGAGCTCCTTGATGATACGGGCCTGGACTTCCGGGAGCGAACCCTGCGCGTTGATGAAGTGGTAATGGAAGATGTCGCGCAGCGACTGCAGCGGCTCGTAGGTGCGCTCCTTGAAGACGCGGTAACGGTTGCGGGCGGCGTCGGCGGTGAGGTCGGTCTTGCGGACTTCGGCGAGCGCGCCGCCTTCGCGGGCGACCTTCTCGTTCTGAGCGAGGGCTTCCTGACCGCGCTTCAACTGACGGCGGACGGACTCGTTCTCGTCGACGAAGAGGACGAGGATATGGAAGTGCGGCTTCGGGAAACGCGGGCCGTGCGGCGTACCGCGGAACTCGGTGCGCAGGTCGTTGAGCTTGGCGAAGAGGTGCTTGAGGCACTCCACCTGCACCATCGAACGCGGGAAACCGTCGACGATCGCGCCGCTCACATACTCGGACGAAAGCAGCTTACGGAAGAGGATCTCCACCACTTCGCGGTCGCCGACGAGCATGCCGGCGTCGATGCGCTTCTTGGCTTCCGGGCTCGAGAGCAGGTCGCTGACCACGATCGGGTCGGCGGCGTAGTCGCGATACTGGAGGATGAACGCGGTGTTGGTGCCCTTACCGGCGCCCGGGGCGCCATTGAGCCAGAAGATCTCGCGCGGGAAGGCCAGCTTCTCGCGGCCGAATTCACGCTCCAGACTGGACCAGACCGAGTCGAAGATGATCTGGCCATCCTTGACCTCGAGGTCGCTGATACCGCTCGAGGCGGGTCTGGGCAGAGCGTCGCTCATGAAGTTAAGGGTCTAGGAGTAAATCTCCCGACCTAACCTGCGAGGCAAAAACGCAGGGTAATCGCCTCATTTCCCGCCGATTACTTGACGCCGCCCTTGGTCTGCACCGCATCCGAGCCCGGTTTGACGGCCGGGAGACCCGGCTCGTCCGAACGGTTCCGACGGAACTGATAGCGGTTGATGTCCTGCATCGAGAGCTGCTCGACCGTCTTCGGCGAAGGATTGAGCCGACCTTGCCAGCCGGACTTCACGCCGGTGTACCGTTCGTCAGAAACGACACCCATGCGGTCTTCCCAGGCCTGAATCTCGGCCTTGGCGCCGTTGGCGGTCGCATTGGTCCGGGCGACGGACTTCACCTCGATCGTGTCCTTCGGACGGACCTCCGCGCCGAGACCATCGGTCAGCTCGATCTCGGCCTTCTTCCGTCCGAGGGTGTCATAGCGACCGTGCCAGGTGTCGAGGGTGACCAAGTTGTTTCGATTATAGACCTGCTCTTTGCCGATCGGCGCCGTGCCGGCTTCGTAACGTTGCTCGAGCAGGCCGCTCGCTTTGGAGGCACGCTTCAGGCCGGCGTTCACATCCACGGCGCCATCGACGCCCTTCCCCGTTCCTTGCCCCTGCAGCGCGAACGGGACCGTCCGTCCGTCGGCGGTGCGGATGGTCTGATCGACTTTGGGAGCGGGCGAAGCAGGCGCAGCGGGAGAGGTCGTGACGGTGGCCGCAGATGCGGGACGCGGGAGCGAGTTCGAGGTGCGGGCTTTCGCCGGCGTCCCGTCCAAGGGCTTACCCTCGGCGTCATAGCGATAGACCTGCGTCCCTTCGATGCCGCCCTCGGCGGTGATGACCACGCCGGCCTTCATGCCTCCGGGCGGACGCTCCGCCCCCACGGCCGTCAGGACGGCTAGGGCAAGTAGCGTAGGAATGGAGACGCGGGGTCGCAAGGCCACCCATCTTGGGCGACCCCACGACCGACCTCAATCCCTTCTTAGCGGGGAATCGGCAGGGATTTGGTCTTCCAGATCAGCTTGGCGTAGTCGCCGATCGAGCGGTCCGACGAGAACTTGGCGCAGCGGGCGACGTTGCGGATGGCCATCGCGGCCCAGCGACGGCGGTCGAGGAAGGCCTGGGAGGCCTTCTCCTGCGCGTCGACGTAGCTACGGAAGTCGGCCAGCACCAGGTAAGGGTCACCGCCGGACATCAGCGAATCCACCACCGGGGCGAGCGCGCCCGGCTGTTCCGGCGTGAAGGTCTCGGAGCGGAGCCAGTCGAGGAGCGAGGCGAGTTCCGGATCGGCGGCGAGCACCGCGTGCGGATCATAGCCGTCGGCCCACAGCTGCTGGACCTCCTCGACCTTGAGGCCGAAGATGAAGATGTTCTGGTCGCCGACTTCCTCGGCGATCTCGACGTTGGCGCCGTCGAGGGTGCCGATCGTGACCGCGCCGTTGAGCGCGAGCTTCATGTTACCCGTACCGGAGGCTTCCTTGCCCGCCGTGGAGATCTGCTCGGAGAGGTCCGCGGCCGGGATGATGCGCTCGGCGAGCGAGACCCGGTAATCCGGCAGGAACACGACCTTGAGCAGGCCACGCACGCGCTCATCGGAATTGATGACGGCGGCCACGCGGTTGATGGCGTGGATGATGTGCTTGGCCAACGCGTAACCCGGGGCGGCCTTGGCGCCGAAGACGCAGACGCGCGGCGTGAACTTGCCGTTGGGTTCGTTGAGGATGCGCCGGTAAAGGTGCAGGATGTGCAGCAGGTTCAGGTGCTGGCGCTTATACTCATGCAGGCGCTTGATCTGGACGTCGAAGAGCGCGTCGGGCGAGACGTCCACGTCGACGAGCTCCTTGATGCGGGCGGCGAGACGCACCTTGTTGGCGCGCTTGATCGCGAGGAAGCGTTCCTGGAAAGCCGGGCGGTCGGCGACCGCGTCGAGCTTGCGCAGGCGGCCGAGGTCGGTCTCCCAACCGGTGCCGGCGAACTCATCACAGAGGGTGCTGAGCTCGGGATTGCAGCCGCGGACCCAGCGACGGGGCGTCACGCCGTTGGTGACGTTGACGAACTTACCCTTCCACAGCTCATCGAAGCCCGGGAACAGGTTGGCCCGCAGGAGGCGGGTGTGCAGTTCGGCCACGCCGTTGACGTGGTGCGAGCCGACGACGGCGAGGTGCGCCATGCGGACGCGCTTCGGGAAGCCTTCCTGGATGATCGAGAGCTCGGTCTTGCGGGCGTCGTCTCCGGGCCAGCGGCGGTCGACCTCCTCGAGGTGACGGCGGTTGATCTCGTAGATGATCTCGAGGTGGCGCGGGAGCACCTTCTCGAAGAGAGGCACGGACCAGGTCTCGAGCGCCTCGGGCAGCAAGGTGTGGTTGGTGTAGCTGAAGGTCTGGGTGCAGAGCGCCCAGGCTTCATCCCAGGTCAGGCGCTCGACGTCGACGAGCAGGCGCATGAGCTCGGCCACGGCGATCGCCGGGTGGGTGTCGTTGAGCTGGATGGCGGCCTTGGCCGGCAAGGAATTGAAATCAGGATTCAGGCGACGGTGGCGGCGCAGGATGTCCTGCAGCGAGCACGACACGAAGAAGATCTGCTGGACGAGGCGCAGCTCCTTGCCGCTCTCGGTGCTGTCGTTCGGATAGAGGACCTTGGAGACGGTCTCGCTGGAAGTACGGTCACGGACCGCGTCGACGTAGCCACCGCGGTCGAAGGCACGGAAGTCGAACTCCGAGGCGGCCTTGGACTCCCAGAGGCGGAGGAAGTTGACGCTGCTGCCCGCGAAGCCGGCGATCGGGATGTCCCACGGCACGCCGAGGAGGTCGCGCGTCTCGACGAGTTCGGCGGAATGGTTGCCGCGGTCGTCGGTGCTGTGCTTGACGCGGCCGTAAAGCGGCACGCTCACGCGGAAGTTCGGGCGGCGGATCAGCCACGGATTGTTATTGGCCAGCCAGTTGTCGGCGACTTCGACCTGGCGGCCGAGCGCGAAGGTCTGCCGGAAGAGGCCGAACTCGTAATGGATGCCGTAACCGACGGCCGGGATGTCCATCGTCGCGAGGGAATCCAGGAAGCACGCGGCCAGACGGCCGAGGCCGCCGTTGCCGAGGCCCATGTCGGCTTCTTCGTCGGCGACCGTCTCCAGGTCCTGGCCGAGTTCGGACAACGCCTGCGCCGCGACCTCGCGCAGCTGCAGGTTGACGAGGTTGTTCGTGAGCACGCGGCCCATGAGGTACTCGAGGGAGAGATAGTAGACGCGGCGGACGTTCTTGCTGGCGTGCTGGGACTGCGTGTCGATGTAACGCTCCAGCATCTGGTCGCGGGCGGCCATGCAAGTGGCCATCCACCAGTCATTGCGGGTGGCGGTGACGCGGTCGCGGGCAAAGGTGCTCTTCAGATGATGCAGGATGGCGTCGCGGAAGATCGCGACCGGAGAGGCGATGGCGGCCTTCGCGGGCGCCTTGGCCTTGGGCTTGGAGACGGGCTTGGCGGCCGGCTTGCGGACCTTGACCACCTTGACGGACTTCTTCGCGGGCTTCTTCTTTTTAGGCATGATCGTCGGTTAGGACAATCGACCATAAGCCACAAGCGAGCCAAAACCGTGTCAGCCCTGTGCCAGCTCCCGCAACTTGTGCAAATCCAGCTTGCCCGTGCCTAAAATCGGGATGCCCGGTACCTTCTTGAACACCTTGGGAATCCATAGATTGGCCAGGCCCTCGGCGGCGAGCGCGGCGCGGATCGCCTCGACGTCCACGTCTTCCGTATGCAGCACGACGAGTTGTTCGCCTTTCAGCGGATCGGCCGTGCTCGCGACGGCGACCTTGAGCTCGACCGCATCCGTGAGCCCCATGACCTTACGCAACGCCTCCTCGATGGTGCCATGCGGAACCATCTCGCCGCCGATCTTGGAGAAGCGGGAGAGACGTCCGGCCAGATGCAGGAAGCCGTCGTCGTCGAGCCGGGCCAGGTCACCGGTGCGATACCAACCATCGGGCGTCATGGCCTTGGCGGTCTGCTCGGCGTCGAGGTAACCCATGAAGACGTTGGCGCCGCGGATCTCGAGGAGGCCCACCTGACCGCTTGGCAGGACGTCGCCGGTCGTCGGATCGAGGAAACGGACCGCGACGCCGATGACGGGACGGCCGACGGACCCGCGCACATTGCCCACCCACACGCCATCAGGCGCCTCGGGGTCGGCCCGGTCGGGGACATTGACTGAAAGCACGGGGCTGGTCTCGGTGATGCCATAACCCTCGAGCATGGGAGTCTCGAGCTGGGTCGCAAAGGCGTCGACAAGGTCGGCCGGGCACTTCTCCGCGCCCACGACCGCCCACTCAAGCGAAGCGAAGTCGGCCGCAGTGCCACGACGAAGATACGGACGGAGGAAGGTCGGCGTACCGACGACGACGGTGACCTTCTCTTCCTTGATGGCCTTGACGGCGGCGGCCGCGTCGAGCGGCGAAGGCAAAGTGATCAGACGCGGCGCGCGCGACAGGCAGTACCACAGACCGATGGTGAAACCGAAGCTATGGAAGACGGGCAGGCTGCTCAGCAGGACGGCCGAGTCCGGCAGGATATCGGCGTCCTCGATCTGGCGGAGATTGGCGAGGATGTTGCGGTGCGAGAGACGCACGCCCTTCGGCTGACCGGAGCTGCCGCTGGTGAAGAGCAACGCCGCCTCGGCTTCGCCGCCGTGC
>CALPIW020000080.1 GCA_943323725.2 Polynucleobacter meluiroseus
ATCGAGGATGATCTCCTGCCGGTCGATGGCGCGCAGTTTGGCGTCCTTCTCCCAGTTGCGCTGCTGCGCGGGCGTGAGCTCGTCGTCGAAGATGATCAGGCCGCATTCCTTGTCGCGGGCCAGCTGGGCGATCTCCTCCAGCTTGCCGGAACCGACGAGCGTGCGGGGGTTCTCCTCGCGCAGTTTGGCGATGATCGAACCACGGATCTCGACGCCGACGTTGCCCACGAGTTCGTGGAGCTCGTCGAGCAGCATCTGAGCTTCTTCGGCCGTATCGTCCGGACGTTGCAGGCCGACCAGGATCGCGCGGTTGGAGCGGGCGATGACCTCGGGGTCGAAAGGGTCGAGCGGCTTTTCTTTTTTGTCTTCGGATTCGTCGGACACGTGGCGGAAATAAAAAGGGGAAGGGCACACTGGCCCTCCCCCTTTGCTTAGGCAAAGCGATTTACGGTGATTTATTGGCTGAATTCCACCCAGTCGATGTTCATGAGGCCGCCGCCCTTCTTGGGGTGGGTCAGGACGAGGTAGACGTCATGGCGGCCGGGCGTGGGTGTGAGCTTGGCCTTGTTCTGCGTGAACTTGCCCCAGTCTCCGGTGTGGGCGATGTCGACGGTGGCGACGATCGGACCGGTCGGCGAGTCCAGGCGGACTTCGATCTGGCTGCCCTTGGCGCCCCCGCCGACGGAGGCGTTGACCTTGATGTTCTTGGTGTCGGCGAGGTTCAGGTTGGCGAACTTGAGCGTGGCGCCGTGCTGCGTGGAGCCGATGGCCTTGCCGGTGTTCTTGCCGCCGGTGATCTCGGCGGTCTCGGCTTCGACGCGACGGTGGCGGAGTCGCACGACACCCTTGCCGGTCAGCGGGCCGGCGGCGCCGGCGCCGGCGTCGGTGACGACGGCTTCGAGGAGCAGGGTGCCGGGCTTGTTATCCTTCGGCGCGGTCAGCTGGCCTTCGAGGCCGCGGGTGAGGGTCGGGCCACCCTTGCCCTTCTCGAGGGCGAGCATCCAGCGGAGCATGATGGCGACTTCGTCCTCGGTGTGCTGCGGGTGGGCGAGCATCGGGATCTGGCCCCAGACGCCGCTGCCGCCGAGGCGGACCTTCTGGTTGAGGAGGTCGTCCGCGCCGGGCTGCTTGCGGTACTTGTCGGCGATGGCGACGAACGACGGCCCGACCAACTGGGTCTCCACGGCGTGGCAGTTGAAGCAGTCGCTCTGGCGCATCAGCGAGAGGCCCGGGTCGACCGCCACGGCTTTGCCGTCGGCGGGGAGGAAGGCGGAGGTCACCAGCGTGCGCGCGGCGAACTCGGCGGGCTTGGCTTCGGAGGTGCCGTCCTCGGCGTCCTGCGCGGCGACCTTGAAGTCGAGCGGCTTGCCGGGCGTGAAGAAGTCGCCGTCCTGCGGGGCGAGGAAGCGGACGATCGGCATGGTGTTGCCGACGACGACGGGGGTCGTGCGCGTCACGGAGCCGCCCTGTCCGTCGGTGACGGTGAGTTCGACGTTGAAGTTACCCGCGGTCTCGAGGGCCACGGTGAGTTCTTCGCCTTCGCCGAGCGGCTTGTCGCCGGGCTGCAGTTTCCAAGCGTAGCTCAGCTTGCCGCCGTCGAGGTCGCGCGAGCCCTTGGCGGAGAGCGTGGTCTTGAGCGGTGACGGGCCGGCCGGGGTCGAGACGGCGAGCTTGGCGGTCGGCTGGAGGTTACCGCGGACGTAAGAGATCTTCAGCAGGGCCGAGTCCGGGTTGACGCCCCAGGTGTCGCCGTAGTCGAGCAGGTATAGGCAACCGTCCGGACCGAAGGTCGCGTCGACCGGGCGGCGGAGGATCGTCGCGCCGTTGTCGATGAGGGCCTGCTGCTTCTTGCGCTGTTCGTCGGTGTTCGCGGCCACGAAGGCCGTGGGCGCGAAGGCTTCGAGGCCCTTGAGGTCGGAGTTCGCGTCGAGGCGGGCCCACTTGATGAACGGACGCTGCCAATCCCAGAAGAGCAGGGAGCGGTCGAAGTGCTTCGGGAAACCGTTGGTCTGGTCGTAGGACTCCTGCCAGTAGAAGACCGGGCCCGCGCACGCGGTGCGGCCGCCTTCGCCGAGTTCCGGCCACTGTTCGGAGACCGCGTAAGGCCAGTAGATGAAGGCCGGGACGGCGGGCGGGAGTTCGACGAGGCCGGTGTTGTTGCGGCTCTTGTTGAGCGGGGCCTTCGGGTCGAACAGCGCGCCGACCTTCTCGGTCGCGTAGTCATATTCCGCGTAAGGGAAGTTGTTGCCGACGAAGAGCGGGTAGCCGTGGTTGCCGGCCTTCTTCGCCTGGTTGATCTCGTCGTAACCGCGGGAGCCGCGGGGGCCGTCGACGCGCGCGTCGGGGCCGACTTCGCCCCAGTAGACGTAGCCGGTCTTCGGGTCGATGCTCAGGCGCCACGGATTGCGCGTACCCATCGCGAAGATCTCGGGACGGGTCTTGGGCGTGCCGGGCTTGAAGAGGTTGCCTTCCGGGATGCTGTAGGTCGCGTCGTCATGCACGCGGATGCGGTTCACCTTGCCGACGAGGGTGTTGGTGTTGGCGGAAGTGCGCTGGCCGTCCCACGGCTCCTTGCCCGGGCGCTGGTCGAGCGGGGCGTAGCCCTTGCTGTCGCCGAACGGACTGGTGTTGTCGCCGGTCGAGAAATACAGGCAGCCATCCGGGCCGAACTTCAGCGTCGCGCCGTGGTGGCAGCACTGCAGGCGCTGCTCTTCGTATTTCAGGATGAGCTTCTCGCTGCCGGCGACGAGCTGGTCGTCCTTCACCTGGACGCGGGAGAGATACTGCCCTTCGAAACCGACGGGCGAGTAGATCAGGTAGATCCAACCGTTCTGCGCGAACTTCGGGTCGAGGGCGAAGGCGAGGAAGCCGTTCTCCTGCGACTTGAAGATCTCCATCTCGGCGACGAGCTTCACGCGCTTGGTCTTCGGGTCGTAGATCTTGAGGGCGCCGGCATATTCGTTGAACCAGAGGCGGCCGTCGGGGGCGAACTCGAGGTGCATCGGCTGCGGCAGGCCGGTGAGCAACGTCTCGGTCTGGAAGCGGACGTCCTCAGGCAAGGCGTCGGCGGCGCGGGTGGCCGGCGCGGCGGACAGCAGGGCGGCGCCGAGGAGGGAGAGGAGACGGATGGGGGTGGAAGCCATGAGAGGGTGACCTAGGGGGATGGGTGGGGGTTCCCGTAGGGTTAGGAAATCAGGCCCGAGGGCAAGTGGGCAGAGAGCTGCGCCCCGAGTATCGAGTATGGAGTATTGAGTATAGGGGGATGTGTACGGCCGCCGAATGGTGGCCGAGGGGTGGGGCACGGCTTCGACGTGCCCTTGGACGGCGGGTTGACCCGCCAAAACAGGAAGTCCGCCTTTTGGCGGACTTCTTTAGGGGGCTTAAGAATTCGCTTAGATCAACCCGAGCTGCATCTTGCCGTCCTCGGAGATCATGGTCTGGGTCCAAGGCGGATCCCAGACGATGTCGACGCGGGCCTGGTTGATGCCCGGGACGCCGAGCACGCGATTGCGCGCGTCTTCGGCGATGACGGGTCCCATGCCGCAACCGGGCGCGGTCAGGGTCATCGCGACGACGACGCTGTGGCGGTCAGGCGAATTGTCCAGGGGCTCGACCTTGAGCGAGTAGACCAGGCCGAGGTCGACGATGTTCACGGGGATCTCCGGATCGAAGACCTTCTTGAGGCTTTCCCAGACGGCTTCGTCGGAAGGCTTGCCCGTGTGTCCGGGGTGATCGGCCGTACCGACCGAACCATAGGCGTCGGTCTTGCCTTCGTTTTCGGTGGCGTCGGACGGGACTTCTTCGCCGAGCGCATCGGCGTCGGAGCCCTTGATGCGGAACATGCCCGTGTCGCAGACGACGGTGAAGTTGCCGCCGAGGCGGTGGGTGATGGTGACCTTGGTGCCCGCGGGGAGCACGGCGGGTTCGCCGGCGGGGATGACCGTGGCCTGCACATCGCGCGCGAGGACGCGGTCGTGGGGGCTGGGCGTGTGGCGCTGGCCGGTGGTGTCTTCGCTCATGTTCAGGCTTGGTGGAATTTAAGGCGGAGCATCTCGCGCACCGCGGCGCTGGCCTCTTCGTGGCCGACCTTGGCGAGGACTTCCTCGAGGAAGCCCTGCGCGAGCAGTTCCTGGGCGACCGCGAGCGGGATGCCGCGGGCGCGCAGGTAGAAGAGTTCGGCGGGGTCGATCTGGCCGGTCGTCGCGCCGTGCGAGCACTTCACGTCGTTGGCTTCGATCTCCAGTCCCGGCAGCGAATCCGCTTCGGCGTCCGGCGAAAGCAGCAGGTTGCGGTTGGTCTGGTAGGCGTCGGTGCGCTGGGCGTCCGGGGCGACCTTGATGAGGCCCGAGAAGATCGTGCGCGCCTTGCCGAGCAGGGCGTTCTTGAAGAGCAGGTCGGACTTCGCGTGGCCGGCGGCGTGGATCTGCAGGGTGCGCTGGTCGAATTCCTGTTCGCCCGTGGCGACCGAGATGCCGAAGAGGCTGACGTCGGCGCCGGGACCGTCGATGCGTACGCAATTCTCCAGCCGCGCGCGGCGGGAGCCGACGGCGGCGTTGACGGAGCTGATGACCGCGTCGCGTCCGCCGCAGGTGTTCTCGATCTGGAAGGACTGCGTGGCGGAACCCCAGGCCTGCACGGCGAGGCGGCGGACCTGCGAACCCGTGCCGGCATGGATGTCGGCGGCGGAGATCGCGAGGGCGCGCTGGTCGGCCTTGGCGGCGAGGTGGAAGTCGTGGAGGTCGGCCTTGGCGCGTTCGCCGGCGATGATGAGGGCGTGCGGGAAGACCGCGACGCCGTCGGTGAGCGTCCAGGTGACGGAGACGAAGGGCTGCTTCACCTCGACGCCCTTGGGGACGTGAAGGACGTAGCCGGCGCGGAGCCAGGCACGGTGCAGCGCGGCGAACTTGTCGCCGCCGAGGAGCACGGGGTGCTTCAGGAGGTGTTCTTGGAGCAGGGCGGGACGGTTGCGGACGGCGTCCTCGAGGGATTCGAAGACCACGCCTTGGGCGACGAGTTCGGCGGAGAGCGTCGGCTTCAGCACGCAATGGCCGTCGACGTGGACGATGAGGCCGGCGGCGTCGGAGATCAGGCGCGAGCGTGCGATGAGGTCGGCGGCCTGGGCGGCGGTCGGGGCCGGCGCGGGGGCGTAGCCCTCGAGCGAGAGCGTACGGGCGTCGGAGAAGCGCCACTTCTCGTTGTCGCGCGTGGGCATCGGCAGCGATTGGAACGTGTGCCAGCCCTGCTGGCGCAGGACGGCGAACCAATCCTGCGCACGGAAGTGCGCGGTCTCGGCGGACTGCAGGGCGACGTCGAGGACGCCGGCGGGAGCGGAGGCGACGGCGTTCATCCGACGGACCCTTCCATCTGCAGTTCGATGAGGCGCTTCAGCTCGACGGAGTACTCCATCGGGAATTCCTTCACCAGGTCGTTGACGAAGCCGTTCACGGCGAGGGACATCGCTTCGCCTTCGGACAGGCCACGCTGCATCATGTAGAAGATCTGCTCGGCCGAGACCTTGGAGACGCTCGCTTCGTGCTGGACCGAGTTCTTGCGGCCGCGGACGGAGATCGCCGGGTAGGTGTCGGTGCGGCTGTGCTCGTTGATGAGCAGGGCGTCGCACTCGGTGTTGTTACGACAGTTCGAGAGGGTCTTCGGGATGTGGACCAGGCCGCGGTAGGTCGAACGGCCTTCGCCCACGGAGATGGACTTCGCGATGATGTTCGAGGTCGTGTCATCGGCCGCGTGGATCATCTTCGCGCCGGTATCCTGGTGCTGGCCGTCGTTGGCCAGGGCGATCGAGAGGACCTCGCCGCGGGCGCGCTTGCCGCGCAGGACCACGCCGGGATACTTCATCGTCAGGCGGGAACCGATGTTGCAGTCGATCCAGCGGACTTCGGCGTCCTCTTCGGCCACGCCGCGCTTCGTCACGAGGTTGAAGACGTTGGCGGACCAGTTCTGGACGGTGATATACTGGATCTTCGCGCCCTTGAGGGCGACGAGCTCGACGACCGCGGAGTGCAGGGTGGCCGTTTCGAACTTGGGGGCCGTGCAGCCTTCCATGTAGGTGACTTCCGAGCCTTCGTCGGCGATGATGAGGGTGCGCTCGAACTGGCCGAAGTTCTCGGCGTTGATGCGGAAGTAGGCCTGCAGGGGCTGGGCCACCTTCACGCCCTTGGGGATATAGATGAACGAGCCGCCGGAGAAGACCGCGGAGTTGAGCGCGGCGAACTTGTTGTCGCCGATCGGGATGACCTTGCCGAACCACTTGCGGAAGATCTCTGGATGGTCGCGCAGGCCTTCGGTCGGTCCGCAGAAGATGACGCCGAGCTTCTCGAGTTCTTCCTTCATACGGGAGTAGACCGCTTCGGAGTCGAACTGGGCTTCGACGCCGGCGAGGAACTTACGTTCCGACTCCGGGATGCCGAGGCGTTCGAAGGTCTTCTTCACGTCGTCGGGGACTTCTTCCCACGTGCGGACGGCTTTCTGGCCCTTGGAGAGGTAGTAGCGGATGTCCTCGAACTTGATGTTCTCCAGGTCGGTCGAAGCCCAGTGCGTGGGCATCGGCAGGTCCTGGAAGATCTTGAGGGATTTCTGGCGGAACTCGCGGATCCACTCCTCCTCGCCCTTCACCTTGGCGATGTAGTCCACGGTCGCGGGGGTCAGCCCGATGCCCGCGTCGAAGGCGTAGTTCTCCTCGTACTTGAAGTCGCCCTTGGAGCGATCGACTTCGATCGCTTCGCGCTGGGCCAGGTTTTCGTCGATATCGGCCATGGTCTTAGGCTTTGGCGAGATCCTGCTTCACCCAATCGTAGCCCTTCTCCTCGAGTTCGAGGGCGAGTTCCTTGCCGCCGCTGTGGACGATCCGGCCGTCCCACATGATGTGGACGCGGTCCGGGACGATGTATTCGAGCAGGCGCTGGTAGTGGGTGATGACGAGGAAGCCCGTGTCCGGTCCGCGCATGGCGTTGACGCCTTCGGAGACGATGCGGAGCGCGTCGATGTCGAGGCCGGAGTCGGTCTCGTCGAG
>CALPIW020000081.1 GCA_943323725.2 Polynucleobacter meluiroseus
GCGAGGACCTCGACGCCGAGCTCGTGGCCGGGAATGCGCGGGTAGGAATAGAACGGCATCTTGCCGAGGTAGCCGCCGTAGTCGGTGCCGCAGATGCCGATGCGATGCACGCGCACGACCGCTTCGCCGGCCGCGGGCGCGGGCGGCTCCGGGATGTCGATGCGCGCGAACTGACCGGGCTGATCGAGACGGATGGCCTTCATCGGCTCAGTTGTTCTCCTTCAGGCCTTCGAGGTGGCCGAGGTTCTTGACCGGGGCGAAGATCGCCTGGACTTCGGAGAGGAGCTGCTGGTCGATCGGCTCCGCGGCCCACTTGGCCCAGTTGCGGATGTTCGTCGGATTGGCGCTGCCTGAGACCGTCGTGGTGATGTCGGGATGCTGGAGCGAGAACTGCAGGGCGAGCTTCGCGATGTCGCTGCCTTTCGCGGCACAATGGGCGGCAGCGGCGCGGGCGGCGGCCTTCACTTCCTCCGGCTCCTTGAGCCAGGCCGGGAGCGGGGCGTTGGTGAGCAGGCGGGCGCTGAACGGGCCGGCGTTCATCACGCCGATGCCCTTCGCCTTCAGGTAAGGCACCGTCTCGTCGGAGAAGCGGGTGTTCTGGAGCGTGTGCTGGTTGTAGCTCAGCACGCAGTCGACCTCGGTCTGGTCGCAGATGAACTTGAAGATCTTCTGCGGGTAGCCGCTGAAGCCGATGGCCTTCACCTTGCCGGCCTGCTTCGCCTTACGGAGGGCAGGGATCGTCTCGTCGACGATCTGCTGCATCGGGACGAACTCGATGTCGTGACAGAGGATGATGTCGAGGTGGTCCGTGCCGAGGCGGTGCAGGGAGACATCGATGCTCTCCGCGACGCGCTTGGCGCTGAAGTCGAAGTGCGGGAGATCGTAGCGGCCGAGCTTCGTGCAGAGCTTATAGCTGTCGCGCGGCACGCCGCGGAGGGCGATCCCGAGGAGCACTTCGGACATCCCGCGTCCGTAGAACGGCGACGTGTCGATGAAGTTGAGGCCGCAGTCGAGGGCGACCTGGACGGACTTCAGGGCGTCGTCGAGGGCGACGCTGCGGAATTCCTGGCCGAGCGACGAGGCGCCGAAGCTGAGGATCGGGAGTTCGATCCCGGTCTTACCGAGGGTACGGGTCTTCATAGGGCGAAAGTTCAGGCGGTGCGGCAGCCGACGGTGAGGAGCACGTTGCCCCAGAGGGCCTGGTCGCCGGTCTGGATGGTGAGGATGTGATCGGCGGATTCGACGGCCTTGTAGAAATCCCACTTCAGGACCGGTTGCAGTTCGAGCTTCAGGCCGGCGGCCTTCACTTCCTGGCGGAACTCGGCCCACACGGGCGGCTCGCCCTTCTGCGCGTAGGAATCGTCGGGCGGGATGCCCATCGTGTTGACGGCGTCGACCGGCACGGCGCTGAGTACCGCGCGCAACACTTGGGCGACCGTCGGGATGCCTGGCGAAAGATTGAGCGAGACCAACTCGGCGTTCGGGCCCTTCTTGCCCCAGACCGGGTAGTTGCCGTCGGCGATCAGGATCACGGAGTGGTGGCCCGCGCGGGCGAGCACTTCGGAGATCTTCGGATGGATGAGCTGGTGCTTGAGCATGGTCTTAGCGGGGTAAGTGGGTGCGGATGGCCTTGATCGTCTGCGCGGCGGCGGCTTCGGAGTCGGGCAACGGCAGGATCTCGCCGGAGAGATAACCGGCGAAACCGATGTCCTTGAGCGCGGCGATCACCGAAGCGGCGTCCGTATTGCCGAAGCCGATCGCCTGCCGGTTGCTGTCAGCGAAGTGGACGTGGCCGACGTGGCGTCCGCAGGCGCGGAGCGTGGCGGCGTTGGAGACTTCCTCGATGTTCATGTGGAACAGGTCGCAGAGCAGCTTCACGTTCGCGATCCCGCGGGCCTCGAGGAACTGCGCCGCATCGAGCTGGCGGTTGAGGAGGTTGGTCTCGTAGCGATTGAGCGGCTCGTAGAGCAGCGGCACACCGTAGCGGGCGGCGTGGGCGCCGAGATCGGTGAGCGCGTCGGCGAGCCAGGTGAGCGCCTGCTCGCGGGAGACGTCGCCCTCGGCCTTACCCTGCATCGAACCGATGATCGCGGGGGCCTTGAATTCGCCGCCGACGTCGATGATCGCGCGAATGAACTCGCGGGCCTGCTGGCGGATCGCGGGGTCGGCGTGGGTCAGGTGCCACTTGTGGACGAGCCAGCCACCGCCGGTGCCGAAGGCCGCGGCCGCGAGACCGTGCTGCTTCAGTAGGGCGTGGAGCGCAGGACGATCGATGGACGCGGCGGAGGGGGCAAAGACCTCGATCGCATCGAAACCCAGCTTCGCGGCGGAAGCCGCGGCGGGGGCGAGGCCGTCCCAATAGACGAACGGACCACCCTTGGCTTGGGCGACGAGGGAGACCGTGATCGCAGATTTAATCACAGGGGAACACTGCCCCACCGTGGAAGGTGGGGCAAGTTCCGCTTAAATGACTTTAAACGAAAAACGGAGCGAAGAGGCCGAGAAGCGGCAACTTACTCCGACATTCCCTGCGAGGTGCGGCTCTTCACGAGACGCTGCACCAAGGCGAAGCGGAGGATCTGCTCCATCTTCGCGACCTCGACCGGGTCGACGTCCTTCTGATTGCGGGCGGCCTCGACGGCCTGACGGGCGCGGGCTTCGGCGTTCTCGACGGCCTTCAGGTCGATCTTCGCTTCGTCGATGGCGGCTTCGGTCACGACCGAGACCTTGTCGGAGACGACGCGGACGAAACCCTGGTCGATGGCGAGGCGCGTGACCTTGCCTTCGACCGTGAGGATGACTTCGCCGGCGGCGATGACCGCGGTGATGGGCTGGTGGCCGGGCAGGATGCCGATGCTGCCCAACGCGGTGGGCAGGGTCACCTTGTCCGCCGTGCCTTCGTAGGCGCGGCGGTCAGGGGTGACGATTTCGACCTTAAGGGACATCGGGTCGGATTACTTGGACTTACCCGAAGCGGCGAGGACCTCGTCGATGCCGCCCTTCATGTAGAAGTCGTTCTCGTTCACGTGGTCGAGCTCGCCGGAGAGGATCATCTCGAAGCCGCGCAGCGTGTCGTCGAGGGCGACGTACTTGCCGGGCGAGCCCGTGAAGATTTCGGCGACGTGGAACGGCTGGGAGAGGAACTTCTGCACCTTACGGGCGCGGAAGACGACGAGCTTGTCCTCGGGGGACAGTTCGTCGAGGCCCAGGATCGCGATGATGTCCTGGAGGTCCTTGTAGCGCTGCAGGAGGCCCTGCACGCCGCGGGCGACGCGGAAGTGGCGGTCACCGACGACTTCGGGCGCGAGCGCGGTCGAGGTGGAAGCGAGCGGGTCGACGGCCGGGTAGATGCCCAGTTCGGCGATGCGGCGCTCGAGCACGACGGTCGAGTCAAGGTGAGCGAAGGTGTTGGCCGGAGCCGGGTCGGTCAGGTCGTCCGCCGGGACGTACACCGCCTGGAAGGACGTGATCGAGCCCTTCTTGGTGGAGGTGATGCGTTCCTGGAGGTTGCCCATTTCGGAGGCGAGGGTCGGCTGGTAACCCACCGCGGAGGGCGAGCGACCGAGGAGCGCGGACACTTCGGAACCGGCCTGGGAGAAGCGGAAGACGTTGTCGACGAAGAGGAGCACGTCGCGGTTCTGCTCGTCGCGGAAGAATTCGGCCATCGCGAGGGCGGAGAGGGCGACGCGCATACGGGCGCCGGGCGGCTCGTTCATCTGGCCGTACACGAGGGCGACCTTGGACTTCGAGAGATCCTTCTGGTCGATGACGCCCGCTTCGGACATTTCGTGGTAGAGGTCATTGCCTTCACGGGAGCGCTCGCCGACGCCGGCGAAGACGGAGAAACCGCCCTGCTTCATCGCGATGTTGTTGATGAGCTCCATGATGACGACGGTCTTGCCGACGCCGGCGCCGCCGAAGGCGCCGACCTTGCCGCCCTTCACGAAGGGACAGATCAGGTCGATGACCTTGATGCCGGTGCCGAGGAGTTCGGCGGAGGTGGACTGCTCGGTGAGGGGCGGGGGCAGGCGGTGGATCGGGTAGCGCTTGCTGTGCTCGACCGGGCCGCGTTCGTCGACGGCGTCGCCGGTGACGTTGAAGATGCGGCCGAGGACGCCGTTGCCGACGGGCACGGTGATCGGGGCGCCGGTGTCGACGGCTTCGCCGCCGCGCACGAGGCCTTCGGTGGTCGTCATCGCCACGGCGCGGACGAGGCCGTTGCCGAGGTGCTGCTGGACTTCGAGGACCAGCTTGGTGGCCTTGCCTTCGACCTTATAGTCGATCTGGATCGCGTTGTAGATCTCAGGGACCTTATCGACAGGGAATTGGACGTCGACGACGGCGCCGAGGACCTGGGTGATCGTTCCTTTAGTGCTCATGATATTGGTAGAAGTTGGGATGGGAAATTACTGGGCGGCGGCGCCGGCGGTGAGCTCCAGGATCTCCTGGGTGATCGCGGCCTGGCGGGCCTTGTTGTATTCGAGGGAGAGGGCGGCGCCGATCTTCTTGGCGTTGTCGGTGGCGGCCTTCATGGCGACCATGCGCGCGCTGAACTCGGAAGCCTTGGACTCGAGGACGGCCTGGTGGACGGCCTGCTTGAAGAAGAGGGCCGGCAACTGGTCGAGGATCGCGGCGGCGGAAGGCTCGAAGAGCATGTCGCGTTCATCTTCTTCGAACTTCGGCTCGGGCAGGCCGAGCTTGGCGCGGAACTCGCGGGCCTGGTTGACCAGGCTGTCGGCCGGCAGGAGCTGCTGGACGCGCGGGGACTGCACCATCGTGTTCTTGAAGTGGGCGAAGAGGACCTCGACGGTGTCGACCGTGCCTTCGGTGAAGGCCTTGAGGAGATATTCGGCGGCCGGGCGGACTTCGTTGAAGGCCGCGCGGTCGGTGACGGGGAAATCGGCGAGGACCTTGCGGCCCGAACGCGCGAGCGCCTGGGCGCCCTTGCGGCCGATGCACACGAAGACGGCGTCCTTCTGTTCCGCGGCGAGGCGGATCAGGTTGCCGTTGAGGGCGCCGGCCATGCCCTTGTCGGGCGTGACGAGGAGGATGCCGCGGACCTTGACGTCGCGCTTGGTGAGGAGCGGGTGGGAGAATTCGCCGACCTTGGCCTGGGCCGTGTCGAGGATCTCACCGAGGAGCTCAGCGTAGGCGCGGCCCGCGCGGGCGGCGTCCTGGGCGCGCTTCATCTTCGACGAAGCCACGAGCTGCATGGCCCGGGTGATCTGGCCGGTGCTCTTGACCGATTTGATTCGGTTGCGGATCTCGCGGAGTCCTTTGGGCATGGAGCGGGGCGGTGGCTAGGAAGAGGAAAGCTCCGAGGCTCAGGCCTTGAAGCTGCGGCGCCAGGTCTCGCAGGCGGACTTCAGCTCGGCTTCGCCGTCCTTCTCGATCTTGTTGCCGAGGCGGATCTTGGCGAGGATGGCGGGCTTGGCGGTCTCGAGGTGGGCCTGGAGGGAAGCGGCGGCGGCCTGCACGGACTTCACCGGCATGTCGTTGAAGAAGCCGTTCTGCATCGCCCAGATGATGCCGCACTGGATCTCGGCGGACTTCGGGGCGGTCGGGGGCTGCTTGAAGAGTTCGACGAAGCGGTCGCCCTTGTCGAGGATCGCCTTGGTCTTCTCGTCGAGGTCGGAGCCGAACTGCGCGAACGCCGCGAGTTCGCGGTAGTTAGCGAGCTCGCCCTTCACCTTGCCGGCGACCTGCTTGAAGGCCTTGATCTGCGCGGCGGAACCGACGCGCGAGACGGAGAGACCGACGGAGACGGCGGGACGGATGCCCTGGTTGAAGAGGTCGGTCTGGAGGAACACCTGGCCGTCGGTGATCGAGATCACGTTGGTCGGGATGTACGCGGACACGTCGCCGGCCTGCGTCTCGATGATCGGCAGCGCGGTGAGGGAGCCCTTGCCGGCGAGACGAGCGGAGCGCTCGAGGAGGCGGGAGTGGAGGTAGAACACGTCGCCCGGGTAGGCTTCGCGGCCGGACGGACGCTTCAGGATGAGCGAGATCTGGCGGTAGGCGGCGGCGTGCTTGGAGAGGTCATCGTAGACGATGAGCGCATCCTGGCCGTTTTCCATGAACCACTCGCCGATGGCGGTGCCGGAGAAAGGAGCGAAGACCTGGTTGGCGGCGTTGTCGGCGGCCGAGGCGGCGACGACGACGGTGAATTCCATGGCGCCGGCCTTCTCGAGGGTGCCGATCGTGCGGGCGATGGAGGAGTTCTTCGTGCCGATGGCGACGTAGATCGAGTACACCGGGCGGAAGTTGGCGTCGCCGGAGGCGAGACCGACGCGATTGGCGTTGGCCTGGTTGATGATCGTGTCGATCGCGATGGTGGTCTTGCCCGTGGCGCGGTCACCGATGATGAGCTCGCGCTGGCCGCGGCCGATCGGGATCATGGCGTCGATGGCCATGATGCCGGTCTGCATCGGCTGGTCGACGGACTTGCGGGGGATGATGCCCGGGGCGATCTTCTCGACCGGGTAGCGTTCGCTGGAGACGATGGGACCCTTGCCGTCGAGCGGGTTGCCGAGGGCGTCGACGACGCGGCCGAGGAGGCCCTTGCCGACGGGGATGGAGAGGAGGCGGCCGGTGGTCTTGGCTTCCATGCCTTCCTTGAGGCTGGAGATGTCGCCCATGATGACGCAGCCGACGGTGTCTTCGGCGAGGTTGAGGGCGACGCCCTGGAGGCCTCCGGGGAGTTCGATCATCTCGTTCATCATGACGCCCGAGAGGCCGTCGATGGAGGCGACGCCGTCCGCGAGGGAGACGATGGTGCCGACGTTGGACTTGCCGGCGCGGGTATCAAGGCCGGCGATGGCTTTCTGGATCTGGTCGATCGCGTTGCTCATTGTGTTTAGTAAAGCGGGTTAAGGTTGGGGGAGGAGTTCAGGAAAGGGACTTGGCGAGGGTGGCCAGGCGCAGCGAGGCGGAGAGGTCGGTGACGTCGTCGCCGACGCGCACGCGGAAACCGCCGAGGAGCGCGTCGTTGCGACGGGCGAC
>CALPIW020000082.1 GCA_943323725.2 Polynucleobacter meluiroseus
AGGACCTGACCTTCCCGCACGCCCCGCATCTGCATCGCCGCGAGCTGACCGTCATGGCCAGCCGAAACGCCCTTTCGAAGGACTTCGCCCGCATCATCCGGCTGATCGAAGACGGGGTGATCGACACGAAGCCGTGGATCACCCACCACGCGAAGTTCGACGACCTGATCGCGACCTTCCCGACCTGGCTCAAGCCGGAGTCCGGCGTCATCAAGGCGATCGTCGACGTGGTCTGACGCCATGCGCCTCGACGCCCACCAGCACTTCTGGTCGTACGACGCGGCGCAATACCCGTGGATCCCGCCGGGCTCCCCGCTGCACCGCAGCTGGTTGCCCGAGGATCTCGCCGCCTTGCAGAAGCCGCTCGGCTTCGACGGCTCGATTGCCGTGCAGGCGCGTCAGGTCGTCGGCGAATCCGACTGGCTGCTCTCCCTTGCGGATAAGCACGCGAACGTGAAGGGCGTCGTCGGCTGGGTCGACCTGCGTTCCGACCGCGTCGAGGCCGACCTGGCCCGCCTCGCCGCGCACCCGAAATTCGTCGGCGTCCGTCACGTCGTCCAGGAAGAGCCCGACGTGGACTTCATGCTCGGCAAAGAATTCCAGCGCGGGATCTCGAAGCTCCATGCCCACGGACTGACCTACGATATCCTGATCTATCCGAAGCAGCTCGAGGCCGCGATCCGGCTCGCGGAGGCCTTCCCGCTCCAGCCCTTCGTCCTCGATCACATCGCCAAGCCGCATATCAAGGACGGCACCCTCGAGCCGTGGAAGTCGCAGCTCCGCCGGTTGGCCAAACTCCCGAACGTCCATTGCAAGGTCTCGGGCATGCTCACCGAAGCCGACCACACGAACTGGCTGGCCGAGCAGTTCCGTCCGTACCTCGACACGGTCTTCGAGGCCTTCGGCCCGTCGCGCCTGATGTATGGCTCCGACTGGCCGGTCTGTCTCTTCGCCGGTAGCTACGAGCAGGCCTTCCGGCTCGTCGATGACTACGCCCAGGGACTGACCGCCGCCGAGCGCGCCGGCCTCTTCGGCGGTAACTGCGTGCGTTTCTACGGCGTGCGTTGAAGTCGTCCGATCACCGGAGACTCTTGACCGGCGTGAAGATCCACCCGTTCGCTTCCATGTCAATCTTCGCGCCGATGGCTCGCGGGTTCTGGATTTCCTTGGGAAGCGGTTGGTTCGTGAAACGAAGGAGTTTCATGCCGCTGCCCTTGCCGTCTGAGCCCATGACTTCGATGCAGAGAACGCCGTAGAAGTTGCCGCCGGGCATCTCTCCGAGGGCGATTTCGATCGGGATTTCGGCGCCGGCGGTCATCTGGATCCATGGTCCGCAGCGGAGCGGCCGACCGGTGGTCGATCGATGGGTCTCGTCGCACTTTACCCCGTCGAAATCTTTGTAGACATTGGAAGCTCCGACCACCGGCTGGTAAAAGCCGGAGTCCAATGCGACTTTCCGGCCCCATCGGATGACCAGGAGATCGTCACCGGACCCCACGAAACGGACTTTCCCTGTCTGCGGCACCTTCACCGTCCCCTTGTAATGGGCCAGCCAGCGCGAAGGCTTCACCGTCTTCTCCACCCCATAGGCCTTCGGGCAGATTGTCGCAGAGCTGGCCGGGATGAAGATCTGCGACGCGTAGAGGGAGTCCGGTGCCCGGAACTTATCCGCCAGCGAAACCACGCCCCAGTTTTTATCCACCAGGAACTCCTTCACTTCCTTGGCGTAAAGGCTGTTGGGCTTGGCGTTCACCGGGTCCTTGTGGCTGGCGGCGTCGGGGTTACCGAACATCTCCGACGGCTTGCCTGCCCGGGTCTGCTTGAAGTCGTAGAAATTTCCGACGACGCCATAGTTGACCCCCATTCCCTTCATCCCGAACAACGAGACGAAGTTACGGCCGCCACCTGAGCCGATACCTTTGCCGGCGCCGATGCCGCCGCCGGAACCGCCGCCGAAGCCTTTCGAGGCGCCGCCGCCGATCGCGCCCGCGGAGAGCAGGGGGTTGGACATGCTCGGCAGGCTGGCGATCGCCAGTGTGGCGTTGGCGTTCTTACTGGTGATACGGCTGTTCGTCTTGGCCAGCGACTTGATGTTCTTGGGCACCACCTTGGTCTTGAACTCTTTGGCCTTAGCGCCGCCCGCACCGCCGCCTGCGCCCGTGGCGAAGGCGTTCGGGTCCTTCTTGCCGGC
Source organism: Polynucleobacter meluiroseus (assembly GCA_943323725.2). Taxonomy (GTDB): domain Bacteria; phylum Verrucomicrobiota; class Verrucomicrobiia; order Opitutales; family UBA953; genus UBA953. The sequence continues at coordinate 2,192 of CALPIW020000082.1, forward strand.
GCCGTCGGTCACGGTGGAGACCACCCAGACGATCGCGATCAGCACGAGGAAGACGTGCAGGAGGACGGAGAGCGCAAGGCCCTCGCCCCCGAGGCGTTGCCAAAGGGTGCGACGGGGGCGGGCCAAAGGCTCCGCTCCGGTTTCCACGGGGGATGTGTCCTGGGGTTCGGACATAGGAGCATTACACTAGGTCAGGGCTAGTGGTTCAACCCCCAAACCTAGACCCCGGCCGCCAACGGGCGGAATCATCATAGCGTCTTGCCCTGCCGGGACCCGCCTTCATCTTGCCGGTATGGATGAACACCAGCGCGCCCTCGAGGAACGCCTCACTTTCTTGCAACGACACGTCGAACAGCAGGACCGCATCATCCTCGAGCTCTCCCGCGAGGTCTCGAAATTGGCCGACCGGCTCGTCCGGGCCGAGGCGAAGCTGACCCAGTCCGCCGACGCCGGTGACCAAGCTGCGCCCGCCGACGAACGTCCGCCCCACTGGTAAATCCCGGATATGTGCGGCCGCGTCACCCAGTTTTCCCGCTGGGCCGAAATCGTGAAAAGCCTCGGCGCTCCGTCAGTCGACGTCGCGCCCCGGTATAACATCTCTCCGGGCACGCCGCTCCTCTCCGTCCGTCGCGAGCAGGGCGTGTTCCGCACCGAGGCGCTGCCGTGGGGCTTCGTGCCGGCTTGGGCGCCGGCCGACGAGCCCGCCGGTCACGCCAACGCGCGCGCCGAGGGAATCTTCGAACGGCCGACCTTCCGCGACGCCGCGCGTCTCCGTCGCTGCGTCGTGCCGCTCGACGGCTATTACGAATGGAAGACCGAAGGTAAGCTGAAGGTGCCGTATTATTTCCGCGCGACCGACGGCGGCCCGCTCGCGGTCGGCGGCCTCTGGTCGCTCCACCTCGCCGCCGACGGCACTTCGCGCCGGACGCTCTGCCTCGTCACGGTCGCGCCGAACCGCGAAGCGGGCGAGGTCCACTCGCGCATGCCGGTCGTGCTCACGGGCGCCGCCCGCCAAGCCTGGCTTTCCGAACGGGCGTTCACGCCGGACGATTTCGCCGCCCTCGCCGTCACCGCGCCCGATCGCACGCTTTCGCTTCATCGCGTCACGCCCGACGTCAATCGCGTCGCGGTCGACGCCGAGCATCTCGTCCGTCCCTTGGTCGGCGCGATGGATCAGCCGGACTTCTTCGGGGATTTGCTTGGCTAACGGACCGTTTTTCGACAGACCAGAGCCATGGCCGAGCCCACGCATAACCCGAAGATCGTGGAGAAGCCGTGGGGCCGCGAGATCTGGTATGCCGATCAGGCCGCCTACGCCGGCAAGGTGCTCGAAGTGAAGAAGGGCTGCCGTCTCAGCCTCCAATACCATGAACGCAAGACGGAGACCCTCTTCCTTCTTTCCGGCAAGGTGCTCCTGACGCTCCGCGCGCTCGCCGCCGGCGAGACTCCCGCGCCTTCACTCGTCACTCCAGCCGACCAGAGCGTCTGGCTGCCCGGCCGGGCTGTCCATATCCCGGCCCGCACGATTCATCGCTTCGAGGCCCTCGAAGACAGCGTCCTGCTCGAAGTCTCCACGCCTGAGCTCACCGACGTCGTCCGGCTGCAGGATGATTTCGCCCGGCCGGCCCGCGACTGACCTATCATTCCTCTCATGCGTAAAGTATTGGCCTTTGATCTCGGCGGCACGAAGTTCGCCTTCGGCGTCGTCAACGAAGACGGCAGTGTCCTCGGTTCCGGCCGCGTCGAAACGTTCGCCGAAAAGGGTCCGCAGCAGGCCTGCGAACGCGTCGCCGCCGCCGCGCACGCGCTCCTCGCCGAACTCAAGCTCAAGCCGGTCGACTTCGTCGCCATCGGCGTCGCCTCCCCTGGCCCCCTCGACATCGCCCGCGGCTGCGTCGACGGCTCCCCGAATCTCCCGGGCTGGACCGGCTTCTCGATCACGGAACACCTGAGCAACTCCTTCGGCGGCCTGCCCGCGCGCATCGATAACGACTGCAACGCCGCCGCGCTCGGCGAATACCGCTTCGGCGCCGGCAAGGGCAAGAAGAACGTCGTCTACATCACGGTCTCCACCGGCATCGGCGGCGGCGCGGTCATCGATGGTCGCCTGATGCGCGGCTCCAACGGCAACGCGGCCGAGCTCGGCCATATCCCGCTCACGATGGACGGACCCCGCTGCGGATGCGGCAACCCCGGCTGCTGGGAAGTCTATGCTTCCGGCACCGCCATCGCCCGTCGCACCCGCGAGGCCCTCGCGTCCGGCCGCCCGTCGAGCATCGTGAAGTTCGCCGGCAGCATCGAGCAGGTCACGACCCACCACCTCTTCCAGGCCATGGCCGAAGGCGACGCGCTCGCCAACGAGATCTGGGCGGAGTCGATCAACTACCTCGGCCGCGGCCTCGGCGCGGTGATCAACACCTTCAACCCCGACGTCATCGTGGTCGGCGGCGGCGTCACCGCGGCCGGCGACGCGCTCTTCGTCCCGATGCGCAAGAGCGCCAACCAGTACGCCTTCCCGCGTCTGTCGGCGGTCTGCTCGATCGTCCCCGCCGGCCTCGGCGGCAATGTCGGCGTCGTCGGCGCCGCCGCCTGCGCCTTCGAGCACGTCAGCTGACGAGCCCGCCGGTGATGCGCGTCTCCGTCGTCCTCCCGGCTTTCAACGAAGAGAAGCTCCTTCCGGCCGCCCTCGCGTCGGTGAAGGCGGCCGCTTCGGCGTTCACGGCCCGCGGCTGGGAATGGGAATGCGTGGTCTGCGACAATAATTCGACCGACGGCACGTCCGCGGTCGCCCGCGCGGCGGGCGCGACAGTGGTGTTCGAGCCGGTCAACCAGATCGGCCGGGCGCGTGACGCCGGCGCGCGTGTCGCCACGGGCGAATGGCTCGTCTTCATCGACGCGGACTCCACGCCTTCGGCGGAACTCTTCGCATCCATCGCGACCCGTATCGCCGAAGGCCGCGCGCTGGGCGGCGGCAGCACGGTCGAACTCGAGCCAGGCACGCCGCGCTACGCCCGCTTCGTCTGCGGGCTCTGGAATCTCTGGAGCCGCCTGGCGGGCTGGGCCGCCGGCTCGTGCGTCTGGGTCGAAGCGGCCGCCTTCCGCGCCGTGGGCGGTTTCGGCACCGAATACTACGCGGGCGAAGAGGTCTTCCTTAGCCGTCGCCTGAAGTCTCTCGCCCGCCGCTCCGGCCGTCGCTTCGTCATCCTCGCCGACCACCCGCTGCGGACGTCTTCGCGCAAGCTGAAGCTCTACACGCTCCCGGAGGCGGGCCGCTTCTTCTTCCGCATGCTGTTCACCGCGGGTCGCGCGGCGAAGCGGCCGGAGAACTGCGAGATCTGGTACGACGGACGGCGCTGAGGCTCAGAGCCGCTGGCGCTTCCACTTCGGGATCGGGAAGACCGTGACTTTGTCGGACCGCAGTTCGACGTCATCGCGGTGCCGCAGGCGCTTGGCCTCGGCGGCGGTGACAATCTCGTAATGCGGCGCGGCGGTGATGAGGTCGGCGATCTCCCAGCAGTCCTTCGGGTTATTGACCCACTTCTCGGCCGGTAGGCGGCTGAGGTCGTACGGCTTCGAATAGCTCCGCAGGGTCTTGCGCGGACCCTTGGCGTATTCGTGGAAGTAGGACATCGCGAGCTCGCGCACGCTGCGGTACACGGGGTCGCGCCAGCGCAGGCAGACGTAATTGGTCTTGGAGATGGCGCCCCACTTGCCGTTCACGCGGAAGGGCGCGATGACGTGATCCATGTCCTGATGCGCGCTGAAGTCCAGGAGCAGGGGAGGGTGGCCTTGCAGCCAGAGGGCGAAGGCGGCCACCATGGCGCCTTCGATGCAATGGGCGCGGCGATGCTTCAAGGTCTGCTCCACCGAGCGGGCGGTATCGCCCTCGGGTTCGAAGTTCTGCGGGAAATCGACGAGGAAGTCCTGGATGGCCTGCGGGGTGGCGAGCCGCCCGAGCGTGCGCGCCGCGGACAGGCTGAGGCCTCTCCGTTGGGCGAGTCGGGTGCGGGCGGCGGACGACATGGGTTCAGGTCTATGCGCCTGCCGACGATGGCTCAAGGAGCGAGTGCGTCGGTGCTTTCGGATTGGCTAATCCGGCCCCCGGCGTTTGCTCGACGGCGTCCGCCATGCCGATCTTCGATTACACCTGCGCCGACTGCGGCAAGACCAGCGAGTTGCTCGTCCGCAGCTCCCAGGACAAGCCGGCCTGCCCGCACTGCGGTTCAGACAAGCTGGCGAAGCAGCTCCCGATGGTGGCGGTCAAGGGACTGAAGTTCGACCACGTCCACACGAACGGCTGCGGCTGCGGCCAGCCCCGCGGAGGCTGCGGTAACTGAGATGGACCTCGAGCACTTCCGCTGGGGCGCCCTCCAGCTCATCCTGCTGATCATCTCGATCGGGCTCCATGAGTTCGGCCACGCCTGGATGGCGGACGTGCGCGGCGACCCGCTCCCGCGCCTGCAGGGCCGCGTGACCCTCAACCCCTTCGCCCACACCGACCTGATCGGGACCATCATCCTCCCGGCGGTCATGATCTTCCTCAGCCCGGGCTTCGGCCTCATCGGCTGGGGCAAACCGGTGCAGATCTCCCTGCCCAATCCGAAGACCCGCCGGATGGACGACATCTACATCACCCTGGCCGGCCCGGGGATGAACCTCGCGCTCTGCTTCGTGTTCGCCGTCATCGGCGGCCTAGGCGACTTCGACCCCCGCTCGCAGGCGGTGATCATCGATTTCTTGCAGATGGGCGTCTTCCTCAACGCCAGCCTGGTCGTC
>CALPIW020000083.1 GCA_943323725.2 Polynucleobacter meluiroseus
GCGAGGCCGAGGCCGACGGCCACGCCCTCCCCGTGCAGCAATTCGCCGCCATAGCCGCATTCTGCTTCCAGCGCGTGGCCGAAGGTGTGGCCGAGGTTGAGCAGCGCGCGGCCGCCTTGCGCGCTGGTCTCGCGTTCGTCGCCCGCCACGACGGCGGCCTTGATCTCGACGCAACGGCGGATGACGCGCGGCAGGAGCGGATGGTTCCAGGCGAGCGGCGAATTCTGTTCGAGGAGGCCGAAGAGGTCGGCGTCGGCGATGATGCCGTGCTTGATCACCTCGGCCATGCCGGCCGCGAATTCGCGCGGCGGCAGGGTGGCCAGCAGGTCGGTGTCGGCGAAGACGGCCGTGGGCTGGTGGAAGTTGCCGACGAGGTTCTTGCCTGCGGAGAGGTTGATGCCCGTCTTGCCGCCGACGGAGCTGTCGACCATCGCGAGCAGCGTGGTCGGGAGCTGGTAGAAATCGACGCCGCGCTGATAGGAAGCGGCCGCGAAGCCGGCGAGGTCGCCGACGACGCCGCCGCCGAGCGCGAAGACCGCGCCGTCGCGGGCCACGCCATTGGCGGCGAGGAAGTCCCAGACGCGGGCCAGTTCGGCGGCTGACTTGGCCGTCTCGCCGTCCGCGGCGGTGGCGAGCACGGGCATCAGGCGGGCGAGTTCGGCGGCGAAGCCGGACTGCGCGGCGGCGACGCCGGGCGAGGTGATCGCGACGCACTTCTGGCCGGCGGCCAGACGACGTTCGGCGGCGGCCAAGGCCTCGCGGCGCATCCCGGCCCCGATGCGGACGGGGTAGGAGCGTGAGCCTAGTTCGACGGTGACGGTCTCGGCCGACATGAGGTCACGCTGGGGCGAGCCACCCCCGCTGGCAAGACAACCTCACTCGGCCAGGCCGACGATCGAACGGGCGTAAGCACGCGCGTCGAAGGGCTGGAGGTCGGCCGGCTGCTCGCCGACGCCGATGAAGCGGACCGGCACGCCGAGCTCGCGGACCACCGCCACGAGCGCGCCGCCGCGGGCGGTGCCGTCGAGCTTGGTCACGATCAGGCCGGTGAGGCCGACGGCTTCGTGGAAGATGCGGGCCTGCTCGATGGAGTTGGCGCCGAGCGAGCCGTCGAGGACGAGCCACTTCTCGTGCGGCGCGCCGTCGTGGGCCTTCGTCGTGACGCGGACGACCTTGCGCAGCTCTTCGAGGAGGTGCGCCTTGGTGTGCAGGCGGCCGGCGGTGTCGAGGATGACGAGGTCGGCGCCGCGCGCGACGCCCGCCTTGACGGCATCGAACGCCACCGCGGCGGGGTCCGCGCCGGCGGCGCCGCCGACGACTTCGACGCCGAGCCGGCCGGCCCAGGCGGAAAGCTGTTCTCCGGCCGCGGCCCGGAAGGTGTCACACGCGCCGAGCAGGCAGGTCTTGCCTTCCTCGCGCCAGCGCCAGGCGAGCTTCGCGGCGGTGGTCGTCTTGCCGGCCCCGTTGACGCCGAGGAGCATGATCACGTGCGGCTTCGTAAGGGCGGGCGCCGCGGCGGTCTCGCCGCCGAGCGCGCGCACGATGCTTTCGGCCGCGGCTTCGGCGGGCGAGGTCTTGCGGAGCGAGGCTTCGGTCTTCCAGGCGGCGCGGGCGGCTTCGACGACCTCGTCGGCGGTGGCCGGCCCGAAGTCGGCGGCGATCAGCCGCTCGCGCAGCTGCTCGGCGGACGCGGCGTCCATCGGTCGCGCCAAGAGATTGGCCACGGCCTCGGCCGTACGGCTCAGGCCGGACTTCAGTCGCTCGAAGAAGCCCGCCATGGCTCAGCCGCCCTCGGCCTTGCGCGGGTCGCGCCCGAGCTCTTCCTTATAGCTGTCGAGGATGCCGTTGACGAAGCGCTTGGACTCCTCGGTCGAGAACTCCTTGGCGATGTCGACGGCCTCGTTGATGCTCACGACCGGCGGGATGTCCGTGCGGCGCATGAGTTCGAAGATGGCGACGCGCAGGATGGCGAGGTCGACGCGGGCGATGCGGCCGAAGGCCCAGTTCTTGGCGTACTTGCCGATGATCTCGTCGATGAGGGCGAGGTCGCGGATGACGCCCTGGATGAGCTCCTCGGCGAAGGCGTAATATTCGCGGGGCTGGGGGCGTTCGGAGAAGAAGTCGAAGAGGGCCGTGACCATGTCGGCGTGGCGCTGGACTTCCCACGAGCAGAGGAACTGCATCGCGACGACGCGGCTGTCGTGGCGGCGGTTGCGCTTGGCGGGCGGCGCGGCGGGGTCCGGGACGACCGGTTCTTCCGGGGCGACGATGGCGATCTCGACGCCGGCGGGGACGTTGTGGCGGCGGAACGCGTCGACGGTCTTCTGGTTGGAGCCGATGATCTCGATCAGGCGGCGATGGCTGCGGATCTCCTCGCGGAGGGCCGTGCGCGGTTCCTCCACCTGGGAGGGCAGCGGGAAGGGTCCGGAGATGCGGGCGCCGGAGCCGACGACGCTGGCGATGATGTCGGCCGCGGTCTGGTCCGCCATGCGGTAGTCGACGCCTTTGATCCGGATGCGGATCTTGGCGCGCGCGGAGGCGGAGATAGGCGAGTCGTTGTCCATCGTTCAGTTCTGGGCGAAAGGTTCCTGGCCGCCGCGCTTGCGTTCCTCGTCCTCGACCTGGTCGAGGCGGGCGCCGAGCGTGACGCGGTGGCGGGCCATGGTGAGGGCGGCGTGGGCGAATTCCGTGCCGCGGTCCAGCGAACCCTGGCAGCGGGCGACGGCCTGCTCGCGGGTGTTCGTCACGACGATGCCGTTGATCATCGGGACTTCGGAGCGGATGGCCGCGTCCTGGAGGGCCTGGGCCGTCGAGTGCGCGATGATCTCGTGGTGCGGGGTGTCGCCGGCGACGACGACGCCGAGGGCGATGACGCAGTCATAATCACCGGTCATGGCCGACATGTAGGCGGCGTAAGGGATCTCGCCGGAGCCGGGGACGGCGACTTCGACGATCGAGGCGGCGGGCACGCCGGCGGCGCGCAGGCCTTTGACGGCGTTCTTCTTCAGGGCCTGGACCAGCTCGCCATTGTAACCCGCGGCCACGAGGGCGAAGCGGAGTTCGGCGCCATCGATGGCGTCAGGGGTGGGCTTGTCGAGGCTCATGGCGGAAGAACGGACGTCCGATGGAGTCGCTTCGGACCAAGCCTGCAAGCGGAAACAACCGTCCGCTTCTCAGAAGGGGACCTGTTCGACGATCTCCAGCCCGTAACCGCCGAGGCCCACCACCTTGCGCGGGTTGTTCGTGATGAGGCGGATGCGGCGTAGGCCGAGGTGCGAAAGGATCTGGGCGCCGATGCCGTAGTCGCGCGCGTCCATCTGGCCGAGACGCACGCCGTCCTGGTCGGCCTGCATGCCCCCGAAGGGCTGGGCGACGTGGACGATGACGCCGTGGCCGGCCTTGGCGACGGCTTCGAAACTGGAGGCGAGCGAGGCGCCCGCGCCGAAGGCGCTGCCACGGAAGAGGTCGCCGAGCATGTTCTCGCGCTGGACGCGCACGAGCGTGGGCGTCTCGTCCGGCTGGCCGAGGGTGAAGACGAGGTGCTGGCGGCCGTCCGGCAACGAGCGGTAGACGCGCAGGGTGAACTCGCCCCACGCCGATTGGAAGGGGCTTTCGGCGACGAGCTCGACGAGGCGTTCGCGGCGGTGACGGAACTCGATGAGCTGCGCGATCGAGATCATGTGCAGGCCGAACTTGCGCTTGAGTTCGACGAGCTCAGGCAGGCGGGCCATCGAGCCGTCCTCGTTGAGGATCTCACAGATGACGCCGCTCGGGTGCAGGCCGGCGAGCGAGGCGAGGTCGACCGCGGCTTCGGTATGGCCGGCGCGCTGGAGCACGCCGCCCGGACGGGCGAGGAGCGGGAAGATGTGGCCGGGCTGCACGAGCGCCTCGGGCTTGGCCTGCGGGTCGGCGAGGATCGCGATGGTCTTCGCGCGGTCGTAGGCGGAGATGCCGGTGGAGATCCCTTCGGCGGCGTCGACGGAGACCGCGAAGGCGGTGCGCTGCGACTCGCGGTTCTCGGGCACCATCTGGGAGATGCCCAGGCGGCGCAGCTGATGCTCGACGGTCGGGACGCAGATGAGTCCGCGCGCATGGCGGATCATCATGTTGACCGTCTCCGGCGTGGCCTTGGAGGCCGCCATGACGAGGTCACCCTCGTTCTCGCGGTTCTCGTCGTCGGTCACGATGACGAGCTTCCCGGCGGCGATATCCGCCAGGGCTTCCTCGATGGTGTCGAAGGGCTCGTTCATGAAAGTGGGAGGTTCGAACTTGGTCGTAACCTCCCACGGTGCAAGCGGGGAGATGGGTCCCCGGCGGCGAAAACGAGCCGGATGGCTTATTTGGCGGCCTTGGCCTTACCTTTGCCTTTGGCGGCACCCTTGCCCTTGGCGGCGGGCGCGGCGGGCTTCGGCGCGGCGGCCATGGCTTCGGCGATCTGCGCGCTGGCTTCCTTCCAGGAAGCCTTGGGCTCGGCCTTGGCGCTCCAGATCACGAGATTACGGAAAGTGGCCGACTGGCCGCCACAGGTGAAGCCCGGGTTGGCTTTCTCGGCCTTGAAGAGTTCGTCGCGACCGAAGCCGCTGATCTTGCCGTCGATCGTCGCGACCATCGTATCGCCGACCATCTCCAGCACGACGCGGTGCCAGCTGCCGGCTTCGAACGCCTGCGCCTGGTTCAGGAAGATCACGGACTTGTCGGGACCGTCGTGGTCATGGTCATCCTTCTGGATGCGCAGGGAGGTCGGCGTGATGAGCACGCGGGCGACGTGTTCCTTGGCGTCATTGATGCTCAGCGAGACGGACTTGGCGCCATCGAGGCGGAACTCGAAGGCGGCGACGAAGTCCTGGAGCTTCGTGTTCACGCGGCCGGCGGCGCCATGCATGTCGGCAGGGAGTTCTTCGACGCGGATGCCGTCGGCGGTTCGCTCCCACTTGCCTTTGGCGATCTTCCACTGGGCGGCGGCCGCTTCCTTGGTCAGGGCGTCGGCGACGAGCTCCTTGTCCGGCTGCGCGAGCAGGGTGGCCGGGGCTTCGGCGGCGCTGAGCGGGGAGAGGAAGGCGAGCAGGGCGAGGAGGCGGAGCGACATGGGAGGAGGGGGGTGAGGATATAACCGCGGAAACGGACGAGGGTTCCGATTATTCGTAGGTCAGTTGCGCGGACAGGACGCCTTCCTCGTCGGCGACGAAGCGGACCCAGTAGGCGTTCAGCCAGGATTCGAAGGCATGCGTGACTTCCGCCCCGGCCGGGACTTCGAAGGTGCGATAGGCGGAGGTCCGGCCGTCGCCGGCGACGTCGAGCAGCACCGACACCCGCACGGGCTTGGCGCCGTGGTTCGTCAGCTTGAGGGTCTTCTGGTCGTACCCGGTCATGAGATAGGGGTCGGAGGGCGTGCCTTTCTGGACGGCGGTGTTCTTCCACGGGCCGCCGAAGCCGCGCGGCTTGCCGAGTTTCCAGAGGTCGTCGGCGGCGCCGACCCACACGGCGGCCTGGCCGTCATCGGAACGGATGACATGGCGGTCGTCCTTCGCGGCTTCGGGTGAGACGCCGCTGAGCACGAGCAGGCCGCGGTAGGAGCAGTAGTCATGCACGGCGGCGTCGCTCGTCGCGATCGGACGCATGCGGATGGCGCCCTTGGCGTTGAGCGCCGGGAGTTCGTAGAAGGTGCCGTGCGCCTGGAGCATGTCGCGCTCCGTGCAGACTTCGCGGGCCTTGCGCAACGCCGAGCGGCCGAGCAGACGGTCGTGCGCCGCGGAGGGCGAACGTGGCAGGCGCCAGCGGACGCCGCTTTCTTCGAAGATGACGGAGGCGTCGTCGGCGGTGATGATGCCCGCCGGGATGGGCGTGTTCTTCTGCACGAAGGCGGCGACCTGCTGGTCCGACATCTTGGTCAGCTTGAGATCGGCGGAGAGTTCGTAGGCCGCGCTGACGGTGGTCTGGTCGGGCGTCACGGTCGCGGCCAGCACGGAGAGGGTGCGGAGGTTGCCGCCGCGCGTGAGCAGGAAGGCGCCCTGCGACGACGCGTCGCCGGCCTTGCTGAGTCCCTTGAAGAGCGCGCCGCGCTCGGTGACACGTTCATCCTTGGCGGCATACTGGAAGGTGACGCTCGCCTTGGCGACGTCGCGGTCGGCCTTCGCGCGGATCCAGGCGCCGGCGACGGTCGCGGGGATCTCGACCCAGCGCGTGGTCTCGTCGGCCTTCAGGGCCACGTCAGCCCAGGTCTTCCATTGGCCGTCGCCGCGTTCGTCGATCTCCAGCGAGAAGGTGGTCGCGGCCGTGCCGTCGTGGCCGAGCAGGACCGCTCGCTTCGCGAATCCGGCGAGGAGGAAGGGGTCGGACGGGGCGCCGGCCTTGACCGGTTCATCGGCCCAGACGCTGCCGCGGCCGATGGCCGGACCGAGCTTGTCGGGCGCGTCGAGCGCCGTGAACCAGAGGTTGGACTGCGACTGGCCGGGACCGGCGAGCGCGCCTTTGGCGAGACGCTTGTTGAGGAATTCGGATTTAGCGGTGTCGTCGCAGCCGAAGACGAGGCGGTCCTGCCAGCGGGTAAAGTCGCCGATGACCTTGAGGTAGGCGGAGCGCGGCGCAATGCCCGCGGACTGCTTCGACGAGAAGTTCGCCGGGAATTTCCAGAAGAGGCCGTGCATCGTCATCAGGCGCGCGCCGTCTTCGCCGATGTCGCGGATGCGCGGCCACTCGGTGTTCCAGCCGTGCGCGCCGTCGTAAGAGTGGCTGCCCTTCGGCAGGCGGTAGCTCGTCCACTTGCCGTCTTCCATGACCATCAGGATGACGGAGCGGAAATCCCAGCCGACGGTCCAGATGGGATCCTTCGCCGGGTCGGCATTGCCGGTCAGGCCGCCGGGGCCGGTGACTTCGGTGAACTGGTTGCGGCGGATGAGCGACCAGTTGCC
>CALPIW020000084.1 GCA_943323725.2 Polynucleobacter meluiroseus
GCGTAAGCTTGGATGCCGACCTGCTGCGCCGCGGCGGCGGCGGCCTCTTCGCGGTCGCCCGTGAGCATGACCGTGCGGATCTTCGCCGCGTGCAGGGCGGCGAGGGTGGGGCGGCTCGCTTCCCGGATCCGGTCGACGAGCGTGGCGCGCACGGTGACGGTTCCGTCGGAGGCCCAGACCTCGCTGACGATGGCGCCCGCGGGTACGGCCGCCGCCGGCAGCGAAGCTCCGCCGACGAATTCACGGGTTCCCACGCTCCAGCGGGCGCCGGCGACCGTGCCGGAGACGCCTTGGCCCGGGGAATTCGAAAGCCCTTGGACGGGCAGGAGGCGGGCGCCTTCGAGCTGGCAGGCGCGGACGACCCCGGCGGCGAAGGGATGCGTGGTCGCCGCCTCCAAGGTCTGCAGGGCGCTCAAGGCGCGTCCGCGGTCGGCGTCCGCCGGGAAGACTTCCAAGGCCGCCACCTCAGGGACGCCGGCGGTCAGCGTGCCCGTCTTGTCGAAGCAGACGCAGTCCACGTCGGCCAAGCGTTCCACGGCGGCACCGCCGCGGAAGAGGATGCCTTGGCGGGCGCCGGCGGCGATGGCCGCGAGGACCGCGGAGGGCACGGAGAGGACCAAGGCGCAAGGACTGAGCACCACCAGCAGCGTCATCGCGCCGTAGAGCGGGGCGGCCTGCCCGACGGCGTCGGCCGGCGTCGTCAGGCGTAGGTAGAGATAGAAGACGGCGGCGGCCGACAACGTAAAGAGGGCATAGCCGTCGCCCCATCGGTCGATGGCCCGTTGCGCCGGGGCCTTGCTGTCTTGGGCTTCGCGGATGAGCCGGACGATTCGCTGGAGGGCGCTGTCTTTCTCCCCGCGGGTCACCTCGACGACCAGGCGGCCCCAGGAGTTGAGCGTCCCCCCGGCGACGTCCGATCCGGCCTGTTTCGGGGCCGGTTTGGCCTCTCCGGTGAGGTTGGATTCATCCACCGCGCTCTCGCCGGCGAGCACCTTGCCGTCCGCCGGCACGAGTTCGCCGGGTAGGACCACGATGCGGTCGCCGGGGCGGAGGGCCGCGACCGGCACCTCGGTTTCGACGTCATCCGGACCGAGTCGGCGGGCATGTTTGGGCGACTTGTCGAGGAGGGCGTCGATGGCCCCGCGGGTGCGGTCCATCGCGTAATGTTCGATCGCGCCGGCCGTCGAAAAGAGAAAAAGCAGGAGGGCGCCCTCCCACTGTGCGCCGACGATCCAGGCGCCGATCGCCACGACGATCATCAGCAGGTGGACGTCGATGCGTTTCTGCCGGAGGGCGGCCCAGCCGTCGATCGCGGCGTCCCATCCGCCGGCGAGGCAGGCGCCGGCGACGAGGACGAGCGCCCAGGTCGCCCCGGCTTCGCCGAAGCGTTCCGCGACCAATGATAGCAGGCCTAAGACGCCGCTCGTGGCCGCGAGCAGGGCGAGCTTCCGCCATTCGCCCGGCGCGCCTTCGTCCGGTCCGTGCGCGTGTTCGCTCATGACGATATCCTGTCCGCGCGCGGCACGTCGGTCAACCACGCGTCGGCGGCGCGGCCGTATCGATTTCATATTTACGATGCGGACGTACGGCGGATTTTTTTACGCGTCGGCGGCGACGTCCCGACGACATGAAAGTTTCCTCTTGCGCAAGCGCAGTTAATACCTATCACTCGTCATCAAGAGTTAACCGCAACGTGACGAACCGAACCGAAACCCCGAGCGAAAGCCTGATCACCGTGTCGCTTCCCCCGAAGCTTCACTCCGAGGTGGTCGCCTTCCAGCATCGGACCGGTCTCAGCACATTGAGCGAGGCGATCCGTCTCGCTCTCGATCGTTACGACGACTCCCGTCCTTCCCTGGAGACCACCCGGTCCCGCCAGGTTTCTTTCCGCGTACCGTCGGAGCTCCGTACTCGTATCACCCGCCAGGCGCGCAACGCCCGGGTGAGCGTGGGGCGAATCGTCAGGGTGGCGCTTCAGGCGCTGCCCTCAAACCCAACAACGATCCAAAAAAAGGACACACCTATGGCTAAAAAGAAGGCTGCTGCTAAGAAGAGCGCCAAGAAGGCCACCAAAGCTAAGAAGAAGTAATTCTTCCTAGTCTTTTCCGTCCCTCGGGGCGGATGGCGCCGGCACTCCCGGTCATCACAAGGACCCTCGCAAGGGGGTCCTTTTCTTTTCCCGGGGTTCCCGCCTGCGTATAGGCTTGAAACCGTCTGGCGGAAATCGGTTTCTTATGTCCCTTCTTACCATGAGCACCTCCGCATCCGGCCGCATCACCATCGCCAACGGCAAACTCACCGTCCCCGACCATCCCATCGTCCCCTTCATCGAAGGCGACGGCACCGGCCCGGACATCTGGCGCGCCTCCGTGCGCGTCCTCGACGCCGCGGTCGCCAAGGCTTACGCCGGCAAGCGCAAGATCGAGTGGCTCGAAGTCCTCGCCGGCGAGAAGGCCTTCAAGCAGACGGGCGACTGGCTGCCGGAAGCGACCCTGACCGCCTTCCGCGATTACCTCGTCGGCATCAAAGGCCCGCTCACCACGCCGACCGGCGGCGGCATCCGCTCCCTCAACGTCGCCCTCCGTCAGCAGCTCGACCTCTACGTCTGCCTCCGCCCCGTACAGTGGTTCACCGGCGTGCCTTCCCCGGTGAAGAACCCCGGCAAGGTCGACATGGTCATCTTCCGCGAGAACACCGAGGACATCTACGCCGGCATCGACTTCGAAGCCGGTTCCGAGATCGCCCTCAAGACCCTCGAGTTCATCAAGACGAACTTCCCCAAGGAGTTTAAGAAGATCCGCTTCGGCGGCGAGCAGCCCGCCACGGTCGGCATCGGCATCAAGCCGGTCTCCCGCCCGGGTTCGGAGCGCCTCATCCGCTCGGCGATCCAGTACGCCATCGCCAACAAGCGCAAGTCGCTGACCCTCGTCCATAAGGGCAATATCATGAAGTACACCGAAGGCGCCTTCATGAAGTGGGGTTACGACCTCGCCAAGAGCGAGTTCGGCGCGGTCGAGATCGACGGCGGCCCCTGGTGCAAGATCCCCGAAGGCAAGCCCGGCGCCGGCCTCGTCATCAAGGACGCCATCGCCGACATCACCCTCCAGCAGGTGCTCACGCGCCCGACCGACTTCGACGTCATCGCCACGCTCAACCTGAACGGCGACTACCTCTCCGACGCCCTCGCGGCGCAGGTCGGCGGCATCGGCATCGCCCCCGGCGGCAACATCAACTACCTCACCGGCCACGCGATCTTCGAAGCCACCCACGGCACCGCTCCGAAGTATGCCGACAAGGACGTCGTCAATCCGGGTTCCGTCGTGCTCTCGGGCGAGATGATGCTCCGCTACATGGGTTGGACCGAAGCGGCCGACCTCGTCCTCAAGGGCCTCAACGGCGCCATCGGCGGCGGCCGCGTGACCTACGACTTCGCCCGCCAGATGCAGGGCGCGACCGAGATCAAGTGCTCGGAGTTCGGCGACGCGATCATCGCGTCGATGTGAACGGCCCCGCCGTCCTCCTCCCCGCCGTTGGCGGCCCCTTGGGGCTTGCCAACGGTTTCGTTTTAGGCGGAAATATGACTTAGCAATCCCTCTCATGAAACATTCCCTCACCGCCCTCGCCCTCGCCGTCTTCTTCGCAGGCGGTCACGCCCAGGAAGCGGCTCCCGCGCCGGCTCCGGTCTCGGCCTCGACCCAGGACCTTTCCCTCCGTGGCGCCATCGCCTGGCAGGCCAAGAACGTCTTCCGCGGCATCGAGCGCTCCGACAGCCAAGGCCTCATCCAGACCTCCGTCACCCTCGATTACAGCGCCCCTGGCCTCAGCGGCGTCTCGATCTACGGCAGCTTCTTCAATGCTGATTCCGTCGAGCGCACTTACGCCGTCGGCCTCCGCCGCGACTTCTCCTTCGGCGAAATCGACGTCGGCCACCAGCGCCTGACCGCGACGACCGTCCGGACCATCGCCACCCATGGCGTCACCCAGATCGACTCCAATCGCGAGGTCTACGCCGGACTCTCCCTGTCCAACGTCGCCCTCAAGCCCTCGACCTACGTCTACTACAGCACCGAACTCCAGCAGTTCACCGTCGAAGTCGCGGGTTCCAAGACTTTCGCGGGTTCCAACGTCGGTCTCACTGGCTGCGACATCATCGTGAAGGGTTACGCCGGCCTTTCCGACGCCTCGACCACGGTCTACGCCACCAAGAACGCCTACCGTTACCTCGGAGCCTCCTTGGACGTCACCCGACAGGTCGGCCGTGGTCCGGAGCTAGGCGCCGGTGTCAGCTGGGCCCACAACAGCGACCGCCAGGTCCAGACCGCCGGTTCGGTCTTCTGGGGTCGGGTCTACGCCAAGTTCATCTTCTGACCTGCCGCCAGGCAGGGAAGGGCAGGGAGGCGCGGCCTAAGCCGTGCCTCCCTTGTTTTTGGCTTATTTAAGGCAGGCCCCCGCCGGGGCGCATTCGAGTGTTGACGGAGGGGGGTCCTTTCCCATGTTCCCGCTTTCCCTCTTTATGAAGACCACGCTAGCCAAGAACGTGCAGCTCAAGGACAAGACCTGGTATGTCGTCGACGCCAAGGATCAGGTCCTGGGCCGTGTTGCCGTCAAGATCGCCAATATTCTCCGCGGCCGTCACAAGCCCACCTACACCCCCCACGTCGACACCGGTGACTACGTCATCGTGATCAACGCCGACAAGGTCCGCCTCACCGGTTCCAAGGAAGAGGACAAGACCTACATGTTCTACACCGGCTGGGTCGGTACCGCCTACCGCCGCACCGCCGCCGCCATGCGCGAGCGTCGCCCCGAGTTCCTGGTCACCCACGCCGTCAAGGGCATGCTCCCCAAGAACCGCCTGGCCAACGCCATGCTCCTGAAGCTGCGCGTCTACGCCGGCGACAAGCATGACCACGCCGCCTCCAACCCGATCCCTTTCAAGGGTTAATCGACCGATTCTTTCGCAATGAGCGCCAAGTCCTCCGCCATCCTCGCCGTCGGCCGTCGTAAGACCGCCTCGGCCCGCATCCGCCTTTCCCGCGGTACCGGTGTCATCGTCGTCAACGGCAAGCCCGTCGAAGAGTACCTCTACACCGAGGCCCTGGTGAAGTCCGCCACCCTCCCGATCACGACCGCCGGCCTCGACGGCCAGCTCGACGTCATCGTCCGCGTCATCGGCGGCGGCCCCAACGGCCAGGCCGGTGCCATCTCCCATGGTCTCGCTCGCGCGATCCAGAAGATGGACGCCACCCTCCGCGCCCCTCTCAAGAAAGAAGGTCTCCTTACCCGCGACGGTCGTATGCGCGAACGTAAGAAGCCCGGCCGCCCCGGCGCCCGCAAGCGCTTCCAGTTCTCCAAGCGTTAATCCGCGAAGGGACAGGAAACCTCGAAGGCCCCGGCACCCCGGGGCCTTTTTGTTGCCCAGTTCGTCCACTCCAGCCATCAGTTCGTCATCCTAAACCACCAAACTCTCAAGCCATGTCCCAAAACCTGACCAAGGTCGGCATCGTCGGCGCCTCCGGGTACACCGGGGAGGAGCTCGTCCGCGTCCTGGCCCGCCACCCGCGGGTCAAGCTCGCCGCGGTCTGTTCCCGGACCTTGGCCGGGAAGTCCGTGGCCGAGGAGATCCCGCGGCTCCGGGGCGTCGTCGACCCGGCGCTGGTCTTCTCCGCCTCCTCGCCCGAGGAATGCGCGAAGTCCGACGTGGACGTCTGGTTCCTGGCCCTGCCGCACGGCGTCGCCGCCGAATACGCCGCGCCGCTCGTCGCCGCCGGGAAGCGGGTGCTCGACCTGTCCGCCGACTTCCGTCTCCGCGACCTCGCGCTCTACAAAAAGTATTACGGCCACGACCATCCCGCGCCGGCGCTCGCCGCGCAGGCCCGTTACGTCATCCCGGAACTCCAGACGGACGAAGCGTGGAAGTCCGCGCAGCTCATCGCCTGTCCGGGCTGCTACCCGACCAGCATCCAGGTGCCGCTCGTGCCGCTGCTCCGCGCCGGGCTGCTCAAGCCCGAGCCGGGCCGCCTGATCATCAATTCCTACAGCGGCGTCTCCGGCGCCGGCAAGAAGGCCGACGTGGCGTTCCTGTTCTCCGAGCGCGACAGCTCGATGAAGGCCTACGGCATCCCCGGTCACCGGCACATCGCCGAGATCGAGGAGCAGTTCGGCGCGGCCGCCGGCCAGCCGGTCGTCGTGCAGTTCAATCCGCACCTCGCCCCGATGCATCGGGGCATCGCCACGACCATCGTCGTGCCCGCCCCGGGCGTCACCGTCGCCCAGGTCGAAGCCGTCTGGCAGAAAGCCTACGCCGGCCGGCCGTTCGTGACCTTGCTCAAGTCGGGCGAGTTCCCCGACACCGCCCACGTCGCCAATACCAACCGGGTCGCCTGCTCGGTCGTCGCCGACGCGCGCACGGGCAACCTCATCATCACCTCGGTGATCGACAACCTGCTCAAGGGCGCCGGCGGCCAGGCGGTCCAGAACCTCAACCTGATGATGGGTTGGGACGAGGCCGAAGGCCTGCGCTGATCTTTCTCCATGTCCATCGAGTTCACCAATGATTCGCCGGGTGTCTCCGACGTGCCCGGCTTCCGCGTCGGCGCCGCCGGTTGCGACATCCGTAACAAGTCGACTGACCGTCTCGACCTGACGCTCGTCGTCGCCGACCGCCCCTGCGCGGCCGCCGGCGTCTTCACGACCAACGACGTCAAGGCCGCCCCGGTGCGCTTCTGCCAGCAGGTCCTCGCCGTCTCCGCGGACAAGATCCGTGGCATCGTCGGCAACAGCGGCAACGCCAACGCCTGCACGGCCGCCCAGGGCGATGCCGACGCCGTCGCGATGGCCAAGCTCTCCGCCGCCGCCGTGGGCGCGCCGGACGACGCCTTCCTCGTCTGCTCC
>CALPIW020000085.1 GCA_943323725.2 Polynucleobacter meluiroseus
CAGACCGGTTGGACGATGTTCCTCTACAACGTGCTGCCCACGCTGCTGGTCTCCGGCGTGGTGCTGTTCATGATGTATCGTTTCCTCAAGAACGCCAACCGCGGCGCGATGCAGTTCGCCAAGTCCCGCGCCCGCCTCAACGCCAACGACAAGGAGACGACCACCTTCAAGGACGTCGCCGGTTGCGACGAGGCCAAGGAAGAGGTGAAGGAGATCGTCGATTTCCTCAAGGACCCCAAGCGCTTCACCAAGATCGGCGCCAGCATCCCGAAGGGCGTGCTCATGGTCGGGCCTCCCGGCACCGGCAAGACCCTGCTCGCGCGCGCCGTCGCCGGCGAGGCGGGCGTGCCTTTCCTCAGCATCAGCGGTTCCGACTTCGTCGAGATGTTCGTCGGCGTCGGCGCGGCCCGTGTCCGCGACACTTTCGAGCAGGCCCGTAAGCTCGCCCCCTGCATCATCTTCATCGATGAGATCGACGCGGTCGGCCGCCAGCGCGGCGCCGGCGTCGGCGGCGGCAACGACGAGCGTGAGCAGACCTTGAACTCTCTGCTCGTCGAGATGGACGGCTTCGACGGCCAGGCCGGCGTCATCGTCATCGGCGCCACCAACCGTTCGGACGTCCTCGACGCCGCGCTGCTGCGTCCGGGTCGTTTCGACCGTCAGGTGTTCGTCGACCTGCCCGACCTGCGCGGCCGCGAGGCCGTGCTCGCCGTGCACGCCAAGCGTTTCCAACTCGCTCCGTCCGTCGACCTCCAGCGCGTCGCGCGCATCACCACCGGCATGTCCGGCGCGGACCTCGCCAACCTTCTCAACGAAGGCGCCCTGCACGCCGGCCGCCGCAATCGCGAGAAGGTCGAGATGGTCGACATCGAAGAAGCCCGAGACAAGATCTCGTATGGTCGCGAACGTCGCCGCGTCATGGACGCCGCCGACCTGCGCAACAC
Source organism: Polynucleobacter meluiroseus (assembly GCA_943323725.2). Lineage (GTDB taxonomy): Bacteria > Verrucomicrobiota > Verrucomicrobiia > Opitutales > UBA953 > UBA953. The sequence goes on from CALPIW020000085.1 coordinate 945, forward strand.
CGCTTACCACGAAGCCGGCCACGCCGTCGTCCAGGCCCTCATCGACGACGGCGCGCTGCCGCTCCACAAGGTCACCATCCTGCCGCGCGGCCGCGCCCTCGGCATGGCGATGCTGATGCCGACCAAGGAACTCCTCGGTTACACGCGCCAGCGTCTGCTCGATTACATCTGCATGGCCATGGCCGGACGCGTCGGCGAGAAGGTCATCTCCGGCGAGATCTCCAACGGCGCCTCGAGCGACATCAAGCAGGCCACCCGTTTCGCCCGCCAGATGGTCTGCGACTGGGGCATGAGCGACCTCGGCCCGATCGCCTTCGGCGAGAACTCCGACACCGTCTTCCTTGGTCGGGAAATCTCGCGCACGCAGACCCACAGCGACGAGACCGCCCGCCGCATCGACGAGGCCATCTCCGCCATCGTCCGCGAGCAGTATGCCCGCGCCGAGAAGCTCATCGCCGACAATGCGGAAGCCCATCGCAAGATCGCCGAAGCCTTGCTGCTGCACGAGACCCTCGACGGCGTCCATGTGATGGAGATCCTCAAGACCGGTGCGATCCAGACTCCCGTGGCCGCTCCGGCCACGACCCCGGCCGCGACGGAGCCGGCTCCGTCCGCCCCCGCGCCGTCCGCCGACGCGGGCCCTGGCCTGCAATCCTCCCCGACCCCCGCTTGAGGTTTGCCCTCATCGGGCCGGGCGGGTAGGGTAGGGCATGGTCATCGGACTCACCGGAGGCATCGGTTGCGGCAAGTCGACCGCCGCCGCCTGCTTTGCCGAGCTGGGCTTCGTCGTCATCGACGCCGACCAGCTGGCCCGTCAGGTCCTGGAATCTCACGTGTGCGTCAGCCGCCTGCGGGAGCGCTGGGGGGCCGCCTGCCTGGATGCGCAGGGTGTTCCCGATCGGAAGTGGATCGCCGCCAAGGTCTTCGCTGATGCCGATGAGCGGGCCTTCCTGGAGTCGGTCACCCATCCCGAAGTCGCGCGCCTGCGCCGCGACGCCACCGCTGACGCTTCGGTCGACTATGTCGTCGAAATCCCGCTGCTTTTTGAGAAGGAACTCGCGGATGGTTTCAGTTCGGTCGTGGTTGTGGCCTGTTCAGATGACGTGCGCCGGGTCCGTCTGCGCGGTCGGGGCCTGTCCGACGAGGAGATTTCCGCCCGGATCGCGTCGCAACTTTCTCTCGTGGAGAAGGTTAAGCGTGCCAACGTCGTGCTTTGGAACGACGGAGAGCCCGCCTTCCTGCGGGAGCAGGTGCGGGTCTGGGTCGACCGGTTGAGGGGCGCGTAAATCGGCCCATCTTTGGTTAATTTGCGGTTGCGGGAAAGTTCCCCCGATTTAGGGTCATTTTCCCCGTTGTTCTCCTCTTTGAGGAGCAATCCCCCTATCCCCATTCTTCCGCTCCGGATTTCCCCACTGTGACGACCGCCGACGACTACGTCATCCAATTCATTCAGGACAAGGGGCTGGTGTCCCCTGCCGACGTGAGCGAAGCCCGTGCCGCTTCCAGCCCCGTGCCTGACGGCCAGAACGCCGACACCGTGGCCATCGCCAAACTGGTCGAGACCGGCAAGGTCGCCTGGCCCCAGATCACCGCCGCCTTGAGCAAGGAGTTCGACATGGAACTCATCGACGTGAGCCAGGTGTCGCCGTCGGACGACATCCTCAAACTCATCAGCCGCGAACAGGCCGAAGCCCGCAACATCCTGCCGCTGCAGATGGACGGCGCCGAACTCCTCGTCGCCATCTCGGATCCGCTCGACACCGAGACCCTCGACTCCGTCTCGGGCGTCCTGAAGCTTCCGCTCAACCCCCGCCTCGCCCCGCCGGACGCCCTGAAAGAGGCCATTTCGCGTTGCTATAGCGGCGGTCCCATCAGCGGCGGCGGTGCTTACAATGACATCCTCGGCAAGGGCGGCGACGACGGCCTGGCCGTGGAGCTCCCCCAGGGCGGCGACGTCAAGGAAGACGACGCGCCGATCATCCGTTACGTCAACTCGCTCATCGTCGACGCCATCCGCCGCAAGGCTTCGGACATCCACCTCGAGCCCCTCGAGAAGCGTTTCCGCGTCCGCTTCCGTATCGACGGCGTGCTGCAGGAGATGAAGGGCCCGCCCAAGCGCCTGCAGCCCTCGATCATCTCCCGTCTCAAGCTGATGGCGGAAGTCTCCCTCGCCGAGAAGCGCATCCCGCAGGACGGACGCATCCAGGCCCGCACCGGCGGCCGCGACATCGACTTGCGCGTCTCGGTGCTCCCCACCGTCTACGGCGAATCGATCGTCATGCGAATCCTCGACAAGGAAGGCCTCAAGTTGGGCCTGCCTGAGCTGGGTTTCTTCGCCGACGACCAAGCCAAGTTCCAGGGCCTCATCTCCGGCTCCGACGGCGTCTTCCTGGTCACCGGCCCGACCGGTTCCGGCAAGTCGACCACGCTTTATTCGGCGCTGAACTACATCAATAAGCCCGACCGCAAGATCATCACCGTCGAGGACCCGGTCGAATACCAGATGGCCGGCATCAACCAGGTGCAGGTGAAGCGCGACGTCGGCATGACCTTCGCCGCCGCCCTCCGCGCGATGCTCCGTCAGGCGCCGAACATCGTGATGATCGGCGAAATCCGAGATCTGGAGACCGCCGAAATCGCGATCAACGCCGCGCTCACGGGTCACATGGTGTTCTCCACCCTCCACACCAACGACTCCGTCTCCGCCGTCACCCGTCTCGTGGATATCGGCGTCAAGCCGTTCCTCGTGTCCGCGGCCCTCCGCGGCGCCCTCGCCCAGCGCCTCGTGCGCCGCAACTGTCAGGCCTGCGCCGCCCCGTACAAGCCGACGGCCAAGGAACTCTATTCGATCGGCATGACCGAGCAGGATCTCGCCAGCGCCACGCCCATGAAGGGCGCCGGCTGCCCCAAGTGCGGCGAGCGCGGTTACAAGGGTCGTCGCGGCGTCTTCGAACTCTTCGTCATCACCGAGGAGATCCAGGAGATGATCTACGGCGGCTCCAACCTCGTCGACCTGCGCCGCAAGGCCCGCGAGGCCGGCATGCGCACCATGCGCGAGGACGGCCAGCGCAAGGTCGCCTCCGGCATGACCACCATCGAGGAAGTGCTCGGAGCCACCGTCGCCGACGACGTCATCTGACCCGATGGCTTACGCGCTGAACCAGTTGTTGGAGGCCATGCTCGAGAACGGGGCCTCCGACCTGCACATCCGCGTCGGCCGTGCCCCCAGCCTCCGCGTCAACGGCGAGCTCGTCGTCGTCGAAGGCCCCGCCCTCACCGCCGCCGAGACCGAGGCCCTCGTGCTCGGCCTCGTGCCGCCCGCCCGCCGCGCCACGCTCGACGCCGACGGCGGCTGCGATTTCGCCTTCGCCTTCCGCGACCGGACCCGCCTCCGCGCCAACGCCTTCCGTGGACACGGCGGCTACGGCATGGTCCTGCGCCTCCTCCCCTCCGGCATGTACTCCCTCGAGCAGCTGCGGCTGCCGCTCGTGGTCAAGGACCTGCTCAAGCGAGCCCGCGGCCTGATCCTCGTGACCGGTCCGACCGGCTCGGGCAAGTCGACCACCCTGGCCTCGATGATCAACTGGATCAACGAGAACCAGCAGGGACACATCATCACGATCGAAGACCCGATCGAGTACACGCACGTGCACAAGCAGAGCCTGATCACCCAGCGTGAAGTGGGCGAGGACCTGCCTTCCTTCGCGGAAGGCGTCCGCTCCGCGCTGCGTCAGGATCCCGACGTGATCCTCATCGGCGAGATGCGCGACCTCGAGACCATCGAAGCCGCCGTCACCGCCGCCGAGACGGGCCACCTCGTGCTCGGCACCCTGCACACCTCCGGCGCCACCCGCACGATCGACCGCATCATCGACGCCTTCCCGGCTTCGGCCCGCGACCAGATCCGCGCCCAGCTTTCGACCTCGCTCACCGCGGTCATCTCGCAGTGCCTGCTGCACACCACGGACGACCGCCGCGTCGCCGCCTTCGAGGTCATGATCCGCACCGACGGCATCGCCGCCAAGATCCGCGAAGGTAAGACCTTCCAGCTGCTCACCGACATCGAGACCGGCGGCGCGCGCGGCATGCGCACGCTCGACAGCGACCTGCTCTCCTTGTTCTCCCAAGGCCTCGTGACCGAGGAAGAAGTCTTCAGCTATTGCCTTAACCCCGAAGCCATGCGCGAGCGCATGCGCGGCGGCGCCTCCCCTCGCTAACCCTTTACCCTTTTTCCCATGTTCGACGACCATAGTGACGTGATCCGTGACATCGCCCTCGAGGCCGGCCTCGTGACGCCCGCCCAAGCCGAGGAGGTCTGGGAATCGACCACCACCACCGGCAAGTCCTTCGGCGACAGCCTCGTCGACGCCGGCTACGCCGAACGCGGCGCCATCCTTCAGGCGATCGCCGACCACCTCGGTTCGCCTTACTACTCGACCGTCCCCGCCGACCCCGGCGAGGCGCTCGTCAAGCTGCTCAAGCCCGCCCAGGCCCACAAGTACGTCGTGCTCCCCGTCGCCGACGAGGCCGGTAAGCTGACCTTGCTCGCCAAGGACCCCTTCAATTCTTCCGTCATCAATGAGCTGAGCTTCATCCTCCAGCGCGAGATCGAGCTCGGCGTGGCCGACCCCGCTCAGGTCGAGGCCGGCGTCGTGCGCGTCTACGGCGAAGCGACCTCCTCCTCCATGGAGGACCTCCTCGGGGAATTCGGCGAAGTCGACGCCGCGGCCGCCACCGACGAAGACGTCACCAAGCAGGCCAGCCAGGCCCCGATCATCCGTTTCGTCGACCTGGTCCTCCAGGAAGGCGTCAAGGCCAAGGCATCGGACATCCACTTCGAGCCTTTCGAGCACGAGTTCCGCATCCGCCTGCGCATCGACGGCTCGCTCTACGAGATGGCCCCGCCGCCCAAGAACCTCGCCTCGGCCGTCATCGCCCGCGTCAAGGTGCTCTCGTCCCTGAACATCGCCGAGCGCCGCGTTCCGCAGGACGGTCGCATCAAGACGACCATCAGCGGCCGCCAGATCGACCTCCGCGTATCGACGCTTCCGACGCAGTTCGGCGAGTCCGTCGTGCTCCGAATCCTCGACAAGACCGTCGTCAACCTGAGCCTCGAGGCCCTCTCGATGCAGGACGACATCAAGGAAGGCATCCGCTCGATGGTCGGCCGTCCGAACGGCATCTTCATCGTCACCGGCCCGACCGGTTCCGGTAAGACGACCACGCTTTACTCCGCCCTGAAAGAGGTGAACACCGAGGACGTCAAGATCCTCACCGCCGAGGATCCCGTCGAGTACGAGGTCGAAGGCATCATGCAGGTGCCGATCAACCACCAGGTCGGCCTGACTTTCGCCGCGGCGCTGCGTTCGTTCCTCCGACAGGATCCGGACACCATCATGGTGGGCGAAATCCGCGACATCGAGACCGCCCAGATCGCCGTCCAGGCCTCGCTGACCGGCCACGTCGTGCTTTCCACGCTCCACACCAACGACGCCCCCGGCGCCGTCACCCGACTCATCGACATGGGGCTGGAGCCGTTCCTCATCTCGGCCTCGCTCGAAGGCGTGCTCGCCCAGCGACTCCTCCGCCGCATCTGCAAGACCTGCCGTACGCCCTACGAGCCCGACAAGGACGTCGTCAACATGCTCGACGTCGACGCCCTCGAGATCGCGAACAAGAAGTTCTATTACGGCAAGGGCTGCCCGGACTGTAACCGCTCCGGTTACAAGGGCCGCCAGGGTCTGTTCGAACTGATGACGATCAACGACCAGCTGCGTAATCTGATCACGCAGAAGGCGCCGACCCTGGTGCTCAAGCAGAAGGCCATCGAATCCGGCATGCGTCCGCTCCGCGACGACGGCCTGCGCTGCATCTTCGACGGAC
>CALPIW020000086.1 GCA_943323725.2 Polynucleobacter meluiroseus
AAGTCCGCCAAGGCGGCTCCGGCCCCGGTCGCGAAGAAGGGCGCCGCGCCGGTCGCTCCGGCCAAGAACGCCAAGGACGCCAAGGCCGCTCCGGCGGCGAAGGGCAAGGCCGCGAAGACTCCCAAGGTCGACCACGCCGTCCAGAAGAAGCTCCTGACCGAGCACCGTGACGTCCACCATCAGGTCGGCGCCCTCGAGGTCGCCCCGCGTGCGAAGCTCCAGTATTACACCCTGGCCGACCTCAAGGCCCATCTCGAGAAGCGTAACAAGTCCAAGTCCAAGCTGAACGTCTGGGTGCCGGACGAGGAGCGCAAGGCGCGCGAGAAGGCCGCCGCCGCCGCCCGTTCGCAGGGCAACCGCTCGAACAATATCGCGGCCGCCTCCATCGCCGACCTGCTCGGCGGTTCCAATCCTTTCCGCAAGGGCGAAGGATTCGTCGACGAATCGAAGCAGGTCCCCGAGAAGTTCCGCCGCTACTACCGCCTCCTCGTGGACATGCGCGACGCGCTCCACAAGGGCCTCGCCTTCCACTCCGAGGAAGCGCTCAAGAAGTCGGGCAAGGACGACGCCGGCGACCTTTCGGGGTACTCCCAGCACCTCGCCGACGCGGGTACCGACACCGCCGACCGCGACTTCGCCCTTTCGCTGATCTCCAACGAGCAGGAAGCGCTCAAGGAGATCGCCGACGCCATCGAACGCATGAAGAAGGGCACCTACGGCACCTGTGAGATCACCAGCAAGGCGATCCCGGCCGCGCGCCTGATCGCCGTGCCGTTCACCCGTTATTCCCTCGAAGGCCAGAAGGAGCTCGAGCGCAATCGTCGCGCCCATCGTCGTCGCGGCGGCAACCCGCTCGGCGAAATCGGCGACGAAGTCGGCTTCGGCACCGGTGGCGGCGGCGGCGAAGACGACCCGAGCGACACTTAAGCGCGTCGTCCGATGTTCGCCCGGTTCCGTCCCTACCTTTCCTTCTGGACGGTCTGCGTGGCCGCCATCGTCACCGACGTGGCCACGAAGCTGCTGGTGGTGCGGCACATCCCGTTCGGCGCGTATTTCGGCAACGACCCCGAGCGCGCGCCGATCTTCGTCTTCCCTTGGTTCTGGATCGTGCACGTCGGCAACAAAGGCGCCGCCTGGGGCCTGGGCGCCGAGCATGACGTCCGTCCGTTCCTGGTCTTCCTCGCCTTGGCCGTGCTCGCGCTCGTCTGGCGCTGGCGTCAGCCGCTCCTGCGCGAACTCCAGGGCGGCCAGCTCGCCTTCGGCCTGTTCGTCGGCGGCACCTTGGGCAACGTGCGCGACCGGCTCTTCGGCGACCACGTCATCGACTTCATCGACGTCCATCTGCCGTATTACCGGTTCCCCGCCTTCAACGTCGCGGACTCCTGCATCTGCGTCGGCGTGGGCATCTACGTGATCATGTCCTACCGGCATGACCGCCTGCGTCGCGAGGCCATCGTCTCGCACGGCGGCGAGGATCCGCCGCCCGGCGCATGAGCGTGCGTTTCGACCTCGCGGCCCATCCCGGCGCGCAGGCGTATCGCCTCCTCGCGGGCCTGGTCGTCCCCCGGCCCATCGCCTTGGTCACGACGATCGACGCCGCGGGCGTGGTCAACGCCGCCCCGTTCTCGTTCTTCAACGTCATGGGCACCGAGCCGGCGCTCGCCGTGCTCGCCCCGGCCGACCGCGATGACGGCACGCCGAAGGACACCGCGGCCAACCTGCACGCCAACGGCGAATGCGTCATCCATATCTGCGACGAAGCCGTCGCGGCGCGGATGGTCGAGTGCGCGCGTCCTTTGCCGCCCGGCGTGAGCGAAGTGCCGCGCGCCGGCTTCACTTTGACGTCCTCGGAGCGCGTGCGCGTCCCGCGGCTCGTCGAATGTCCCGTAGCCCTCGAAGGCCGCGTGCTCGACATCCGTAAGTATGGCGACAACCGCCTCGTCGTGATCGAGCTCCTGCTCGCGCACGTACGCGAGGGCGTCGCCGATCCGGCGACCTGGAAGGTCGACTACGCGCAGTACGCCCCGGTCGGACGGATGAACAGTCCCGACGGCTACGCGCGCACGACGGACCGTTTCACGCTGCGGTTCCCGTCGGAGGCCTGATCAGATCCCTTTCGAGAGGCGCTTCACCACCGTCGCGAAATCATCGGGACGCGGCGCGACGATCTCGAACGTCTGACCGGCGACCTTGCCGGTCACGCGGGCGACGCGCAGGAGCAGGCCGCGGTGCAGCGGCTTGTCCTCGCCTTTGTTAAGGCGGCCCTTCGGCGTCGTGTCGGTGAGCGTCACGCGGCCCGAGCGGCCATACTTCAGTTCGCCGGCGATACGGATGCCGCACTCCGCGGCGTGGATGCGTACCTGGTCGCGGCGAGGGAAGGGCGTGTGCGCGGCCCAGACGCGCCAGCGGCCGCAGGCGCGGCCGGGTTCGAAGCGGGTCTGCGCGTGCTTGCCGTTGCGGTGCGAGACGAAGGCACGCTCCTGGGAGTCGTCCATCCCCACCGGCAGGTCGCAGAGGCCGGCGTCCTCCGGGGCGTCTTCGGTGCGGGCCACGAATTCATATTCGAAGCGGAAAGCGCCGGAGCCGAGGGCTTCGCGCCAACCGGCCATGGCCGTCGCGCGATCGGCGAGGATCACGATGCCGGCGGTCTCGGGTTCGGGGCCGAAGACCGCGGCCGGTTCGGCGAGTCCGAGGCGGACCATCTCCGGCTTACCGGTTTCGAGCTGCGCGCGGAGCTGGCCGAGGAGGGTAGGGGCGCCGTGCTGCCACGGGTGTTCCTCGAAGGCGACGCCGCTCGGCTTGGCCAGGGCGACCCAGCCCTCGCCGTGGGCCAGGACGTCCATGCGCACGGCCTCTTCGCCGAGCAGGCCGGCGGCGAAACCGATGGAGGCGGGGAGGGAGGCGGACATCTCAGGAACAAAAAAACCCCGGCGCCGAGGCGACGGGGTCGGTGAGGGGCTGACCCCGCATTACTTCTTGGCGGCGGCGAGCTTCTTCGCGAGGCGAGCCTTGATGCGGTTCGCCTTGTTGCGATGGATCACGCCGGTCTTCGCGGCCTTGTCGGCGGCGGAAGCGACCTGGGAGGCGGAAGCGGCGACGTTGTCACCGGTCAGGCTCTTGACGAGGCCCTTGAGACGGGTGCGGACGATCTTGTTATGCTCGGCGCGACGGGCGGTCTGGCGGATGCTCTTCTTGTTAGCTTTGATGTTGGCCATGTGTGTCAGTAGGGAAGCCGTGGGCGGCCCTCGGAGTCAACGCGGATTTCAGGGATAAAGGCAGGGAGAGGCCCCCTTGGGAGGGGCCTCAGACGTCCTGCTGGTGGAAGGGGTGGGATTCGAACCCACGAACAGCGAAGCTGAACGGATTTACAGTCCGCGACCTTTAGCCACTTGGATACCCTTCCGGCCAACAGGACGGGCAACTTGGCACTGCCGCAGGTCCATGACAAGCGCTTTCGCTGGCCTTAAAGGTCCTTTCTGCCGGCGAAGGGCGGAAGATTACCCCTTTCCACCTTCGGGCGGCCTGTTAGGGTGGCGGACATGCCTGCTGCGCCGCTGATCGTACTCATCGACGGGGAATGCGCCCTCTGCAACGGCTCGGCCGCCTGGCTCGCCCGACGCAACGCGGCGGGTCGGATGATCTTCGCGACCAACCGCGGGGAGGTCGCCTGCGTGGCCGGCGAGCCGCCCGGCGGAGACCCGCACACGATCGTCGTCTGGGATGGCTCACGTCGTCTGGTCCGTTCGCGGGCCGTGCGCGCCTTGCTCACCGCCTTGGGCGGCGGCTGGGCCTTCGTGGGAGCCGTCGCGGGCTGCCTGCCCGTCGCGTGGCTCGATTTCGCCTACGATCAGGTCGCCCGCCGTCGTCATCGGTTCTCCGGACCGGCGACCTGTACGCGCTTGAGCCCGTACGACCTCGCCGAGTAGAAGGATGCCGATGAAGTCCGTACCCCGCGCCCTCCTGCTCGCGAGCTTCGCGTGGCTCGCCGGTTGCTCCATTTTTCCGGATCCGAAGCGCGACCAGGTCCTGCAGCAGGAACGCATGCAGGATGACACCGACGAACGGAAGGCGCGCCTGAAGGCCAAGGGCACGCTCAGCCCGCAGGAATACGAGCTCATGGCCCTCAAGATGGGTTGGACGACCAAGAGTGAGCCCGGCCTGCCGCCGCCGCCCTCGATCGAAGAACTGGAGAAGAGCGTGAAGGCCGCGGAAACACCCAAGCCCTGATGGCTTACGTCCTGCGCCGGCTGCTGGAGATGGTCCCCGTCCTCCTCGTGGTGGTCGTCGCGACGTTCTTCCTCGCGCACGCCGTGCCCGGCGGGCCGTTCGACAAGGACCGGCCGCTGCCCGCCGAGGTCAAGGCGCGCCTCGAGTCGTACTACGGCCTCGACCAGCCGTTGCCGAAACAGCTCGGTAACTACGTCGTCAATCTCGCGCAGGGCGATCTCGGTCCCTCGCTCAAGTATCCCGGTTGGACCGTGCGCGAAGTCATCGGCTCGCGTATCGGCGTCTCGTGCGCGCTGGGCTTCGTCTCCTTGTTCATCGCCGTCCTCATCGGCGTGCCCGTCGGCGTGCTCGCCGCGTCGCGGCCCAACAGCTGGCTCGATCGCGTCCCGATGGGCTTCACGCTCGTCGGCATCTGCGTGCCATCGTTCGTGCTCGGCCCGATCCTCGCGCTCGTCTTCGCGCTCGGCCTCGGCTGGTTGCCGCCGTGCGGCTGGGGTGAACCGGAACACTTCATCCTGCCCGCGCTCACGCTCGGCCTGATCACCGCCGCGCCGCTCGCGCGCCTCACGCGGGGTTCGCTCATGGAAGTGCGTTCGCTGGATTACGTGCGCACCGCGCGCGCCAAGGGCGTACCCCCGCTGCGCGTCTGGTTCGTCCACGCCCTGCGTAACGCGCTCCTGCCCGTCGTCACGTATCTCGGTCCCGCCGCCGCCGGCCTCGTCTCCGGCTCCTTCGTGGTCGAATCGCTCTTCGACGTCCCGGGCATGGGCCGTCTCTTCGTCACCGCCATCATCAACCGCGACGTCATGCTGATCCTCGGCACGACGATCGTGTATGCGGCGGCGCTCCTCTTCCTCAACCTCGCGGCCGACTTGGTCAATGCCGCGCTGAACCCCAAGGTGGCCCGCGGCCGATGAACGCCCCCGTCGTCGAGACCCTCGCCTCCGAGAGCGGCTGGCAGCGCTTCCGCAAGGACCGCGCCGCCGTCTGGTCGGGCTGGTTCCTCGTGGCGATCGCGGCCGTCTGCTTCCTGTCGCCGTGGATCTCGCCGTATCCGTACATGGAGCAGAACCTCGCGCAGAGCGCCATGGCGCCCTCGTCGGCGCACTGGCTCGGCACCGACCTCCTCGGACGGGACGTCCTCTCACGTCTGCTCCAGGGCGGCATGATCTCGCTCTTCGTCGGCCTCATCGCCACCGCCGTGGCTCTCGTGCTCGGCATCTGCTACGGCGTGTTCGCGGCGGAAGTCGGCGGCCGCGCCGAGGACCTCCTGATGCGCGGCGTGGACGTCGTGAGCACCTTGCCGCTGACGCTCATCGTCATCCTCGCCACGGTCGTCTTCGGCCAGAACCTCCCGATGATCTTCCTGGCCGTGGGCGGCGTCTCGTGGCTGACCATGGCGCGCATCATCCGCAACCAGACCCGCGAGCTGAAGGGCTCGCAGTTCGTGCAGGCCGCCGAATCGCTCGGGCAGTCGCGCTGGGGCATCTTCCGCCGGCATTACCTCCCCAATCTCGCTGGCACCATCGCCGTATGCGCGACCCTCACCGTCCCCGGTGTGATGCTCCTGGAGGCCTTCGTGAGCTTCCTCGGGCTCGGCGTGAAGGCCCCGATGACCTCCTGGGGCCTGATGATCAAGGAAGGGGCCGACATCATGGAAGAGTGTCCTTGGCTGCTGGTCTCGCCCTCGGTCGTCTTCGCCCTGACGTTGCTGTCCCTCAACTTCCTCGGCGACGGCCTGCGCGACGCTTTCGATCCGCGTTCCTCCCGCAAGTAAGCCATGCCTCTCCGTCGTTACATCGTGATCCAGCCCGACGGCGCCGACGGCGAGGAGTTCGAGGTCGACCTGCCGGCGGACGCCCCGGACTTCACCGCACACCCCGTGACGAAGGCCCCGTGCCGTCGGGTGCTGGAGTCGCCCACGCTCACGACCAAGTATGGCGAAGGCGCCATGAAGCAGGGCCTGAGCGACCAGCGCCTGGCGCGGGCCGGCTTCCAGAAGCTGGAGAAGGACGGGCAGGGCGGCTGGAACAAGATCAACTGAGGCCGTCGGGCCCGTCGGCGACCTCACCAAATGAATCACCCCGCCGGGTGGCGGGGTGAAGCATCGTCAGGGTGGGCGTTTCCGCCGTGTAAATTAACTTAGGCCTTGGCCGCTTCTTCGCGCGCGCGCTTCACGAGCGACTTCGCGGTGTCGGACGGCTGGGCGCCCAGCTTGACCCAATGGTCGACGCGCTCGACGTTGATCACCAGACCCGGGGTCTTGCCACGGGCGCGGGGATTGTAGTTGCCGAGGACTTCGACGAAACGGCCGTCACGGCGGATGGCTTGTTCGGCGACGACGAGGCGATAGGTCGGCTCGTTTTTCGTACCGAAGCGTTGGAGGCGGATGCGTAGCATGGATTTGGAGAAGGTGGTGTGGCTATCGTCCTAAGAGGGTTCTCAAAAGACGGATGTGCAAGGACGCAGGAGGCCGAGAGAGAGTCAAGCATTCCCCAGAAGGTTTAGGTAAAAATTTACCC
>CALPIW020000087.1 GCA_943323725.2 Polynucleobacter meluiroseus
AGGGATGAGCGCCCCGCTCAACCGACACGGCCGCCGCAGGGCGGCCGAAGGTAGGGGCGTGGCTACGCCGCGCCCTCCCGTCCGAAGGTCACGATAAATCGTGCCCCTACCTAGGTCCGGCCCTCCGCCCTCCTGTCCTCGACTCTAGTCGACCAGGATCTCGCGGGGGCTCGAGCCGTTCTCGGGACCGACATAGCCCTTGTCGTGGAGGATGTCCATGATGCGGGCGGCGCGGTTGTAGCCGAGCTTGAGGCGACGCTGCAGCATCGAGACCGAGGCGCGGCGCGTCTCCTTGATGATCGCCCAGCTCTGGGCCACCAGCGGATCTTCGCCCTCCTCGCCGTCTTCGCCTTCCTCGCCGCCTTCGGCGCCATCCTTGATGGCCTTGATGACGTCCTGGGCGAACTCGGGCTTGCCGTTTTTCTCGGCGAGGAACTCGACGATGGCGGCGACTTCCTGCTCGCCGACGAACGCGCCCTGCACGCGGTTGAGCGTGGCGCTGCCGGGCGGCACGAAGAGCATGTCGCCGCGGCCGACGAGCGTCTCGGCGCCGCCTCGGTCGAGGATGGTGCGGGAGTCGATCTGGGAGGAGACCTTGAAGCCGATGCGCGTGGGCAGGTTGGCTTTGATGAGGCCGGTGATGACGTCCGTCGACGGACGCTGGGTGGCGAGCACGAGATGGATGCCGGCGGCGCGGGCGAGCTGGGCGATGCGCGCGACGGAGGTCTCGATGTCCTGGGCGGCGACCATCATGAGGTCGGCCATCTCGTCGATGATGCAGACGATGTACGGCAGCTTCTCGGTCTGGACGCGGACGCCGTCGTCGATGACCTCCTCGGCGGCGGCCGCGGCGGCGGCCTGCTCCTCGGGGCTCAGCGCGAGCTCTTCCTGCTTGGGCGCGCCGGCTTCCTTGGCGATCTTGGCGTTGAAACCGGTGATGTTCTTCACGCCGCACTTGGCGAAGATCTTATAACGCTGCGACATCTCCGCGATGAGCCACTTGAGGGCGGCGGGCACGCGCTTGGGGTCGGTCTCGACCGGGATGAGCAGGTGCGGCAGGTTGTTGTAGATCTGCAGCTCGACGACCTTCGGGTCGACCATGATGAAGCGCAGGTCCTGCGGCGTGCAGCGGTAGAGGAGCGAGACGATGATCGCGTTGATGCAGACCGACTTGCCCTGGCCGGTCGCGCCGGCGATGAGCGCGTGCGGCATCTTGGCGAGGTCCTGGATGACGGGCTTGTTCGTGACGCTGTCCACGCCGAGCACGACGGGCAGCTCCATCGCGGCCTCGGCCCACGCCTTGGATTCGATGATCTCGCGGAGGAGGACGTCCTTGCGGCTCTTGTTCGGGATCTCGATGCCGACGGTGCCCTTGCCCGGCACGGGGGCCAGGATGCGCACGGCCTCGGCTTCGAGGTTCATCGCGATGTTGTTCGAGAGATTGGAGATCTTCTCCACGCGCACCCCGGGGGCGGGCTTGATCTCATAACGGGTGATGGACGGGCCCTGCTGGATGCCGACGTCGACGCCGTTGGCGGGGTCGACCGGCACGCAGTCGACCTTGAACTGCTTGAGGGTCTCGATGAGGTCGGCGGCGCGTTTGCGGAAATCTTCGGGGGCGACCTTGGAGCCGTCGGCCGGCTCATTGAGCATCTTGATCTCGGGGAAGACGTAGTCGCCGCGCTTCTTGATGACCTGGCTGGCGCGGGCCTTCTCGATCTTGTCGGGCTGGACGACGAGCACCTTGCCGGCGTTGGGGCCGAGCGGCTCGGGCGCCTTACGCGGCGGCTTGGCCTCGGGGATTTCTTCTTCGTCCTCGTCTTCTTCCGTCTCGTCCTTCTTCGCCTTGGCCTTCTCGGGCTGGGGCGTCTCGGCGGGCGAGATGCTCACGTTATCCGGTTGGACGAGGTCGGGGCCGACGTCTTCGTCCTCGGCGGGGCCTTCGTGCGGCGTGTCGACTTCGACCGGGACGGACTTCGAGACGGGCTTGGCGGTCTCCTTCGGCTGCGGGACGGACATCACGGCGCCGACGACTTCCTGCTGCTTGCGGCGGAGCTCGGCGGCGGCCTGGTCGCGACGGCGCTGTTCTTCGGCGGCCTTGAGGGCGGCGGCCTTGCGTTCGGCGTTCCACGCGCCGAAGGCGTCGCGCATCTCGGCGATCCAGGAGGACAGCGTGGCCTTGGGGTCGTCGGCGAGCGCGCCGAGGAGGCAGAAGCCGTAAGGGAAGACGAGGATCCAGGTGCCGTAGTCGCCGAGGATCGGCCGGAAGACCGCGCCGTCGAGCGTCTCGCCGAGCACGCCGCCGGGTCCGCGCGGATCGAAGGCGATGGCGACGTCACGCGCGGTGCCGAGCCAGAGCGTCAGGATGGGCGCGAAGAGGATGACGCAGAGCGCCATCAGCGTGACCTTGACCGGCCACAGGGTGTGCGCGCGTTGGTTGAGCGCGAACCACGCCGTGGCGAAAAGGAAGAACGGGATGAGGAAGGCGGCGTAGCCGAACAGGGCGAAGACGACCACCGCGAGCGTGGCGCCGAAGGCGCCGCACGGGTTGTCGGTCAGGGTCGCGTCGGAGGCGGCCGGTAGGCCGAAGGTCTGCTCGAGCCACTGCGGGAGGAGGTTCTGGTCGGCGGCGCCCTTGAAGAGCATCGCCACGAGCAGGTAGGCGGCGCCGAGCGCGAGCACGGCGGCGAGGATCGGTCGGCTCTCGCTGGCCGGTCGGGCGAGCGTGGCGGAACGTTTGCGGGCGGGAGCGGGCATGATTATTCGCCGAAGAGGGTGCCCTGCGAAGCGGCGTCCGCGGCGCCGGGCGGCAGCGGATCGGCGTGGATGTGGCGGGGCGGACGGGTGACGCGCGCGGCGAGGGCGCGGGCGCGTTCCTGGGCGAGGCGCTCGACCATGCCGGCGAGGGCGTGGCGGATCCACTTCGGGGTGAAGGACGCGGCGGAATAGTCGCACGGCCCGTAGCCATGCACGCGACCGGCCTGCAGGAGGGCGTCGTTCTGCGCGAACTCGGCTTCGCTCTCGGGCACGTAGACGGCGAAGGCCTTGCCGCCGTTCTTCCGCAGGAGCGAGAAGACGGGGACGTCGCTGGGGCCGTCGGCGACGTAGATCATGTTCTCGAAGGGCACGCGGCGGTCTTCGGGGCGGACGACGGCGTTGACGTCGATTTCGGCGTTCTTGTTCGAGCCCTTGTTGATCTCGAAGAGGAAGCGGGTCTTGATGGTGTTGTCGACCATCGCGGCGACCTGGGTGATCTCGGTCGGCAGGTCCAGCGAGAGCTCGTCCTGCTTGGTGAAGTGCGGGGGCAGCGGGTGCTCGAGGAACTCGCAGCCGTAGATGCCGTCGCAATGCTCGGCGAGCGAGGTGCCGCGGATCATCTCGGCGAGGCCGGTGCTGATGACGTAATGCTCGAGGACGACCTCGACGTTGTGCTTCCGGCCGAGCTCCCGGACGTGCTCCTTGAGGGCGGGGAAGAACTGCGGCAGGCCCGGGCAGAGTTCGATCTCGGCGCCGAGCTCGCGCAGGCGGCGGTTGGTCAGGCCCTTCATGAGGCCGGACTTCACATAGCTGAGCAGGTGGTTGAGGTAGACGGAGTCCTTGGGCGTGCGGATGCCCTTGCGCGCGTACAGGGCCGGCAGCTGGTTGGTCTCCTTCCAGAACTGCTCCTCATCGACGCCGAAAGCCTTGAAAAGCGGGGTCTGCATGTACCCGGGACAGAGGGTCTTGTCGAAGTCCCACACGCAGGTGACGACGTGGGTGCCGCGGAGCGCGGGTTCCTTGGGCTGCATATCGGTCGGAAAAGGGATGAAGGTCGGGCTTGCGGAGGGGAGCCTGCCGCACTCCATTGAATAACGAACGGACGTCTTCTGTCCAAGCCCGATTAACCCTCTTCTCTGATGTCCGCCGACCCCCTCCGCCCCGACCTGACCGGCTTCCGCCGCCGCCTGGCCGAGCTCGAGGGGCTGCTCGCCGACCCGGCGACGTTCGCCGACAACCGCCGAGCGGCCGCCCTCGGCGCCGAACTCCGCTTCACGTCCAAGGCGGTCAAGGCCGACGACGTGCTGGCGGGCCTGGAAAAGGAGCTGGCGGACGCCCGGACGATGGGCGCCGAGTCCGATCCGGAGCTCCGCGCGATGGCCGCCGAAGAGGTCGCCCGCCTCGCCCCGGCCGTCGAGACGGCCCGCGAACAGCTCATCCGGTCCATCATCCCGCCCGATCCGGACGATTCTCGTAATGCTCTTGTAGAAATCCGGGCCGGGACCGGGGGCGAGGAAGCCTCCCTCTTCGCCGCCGAGCTCCTCCGGGCCTACACCCGCTTCGCCGAGAAGCGGGGCTGGAAGCACGAACTGATGTCCCTCTCGCCGTCCGACCTGGGCGGAGTCCGCGACGCGGTCCTGCTCGTCGAGGGCGAAGGCGCCATGGCCCACCTCCGCCACGAGGCCGGCGTGCACCGCGTCCAGCGCGTGCCCGCCACCGAAGCCTCGGGCCGCGTGCACACGTCGGCCGCCACGGTCGCGGTCCTCCCCGAAGCCGAAGAGGCCGAGGTGGTGCTGAAGCCGGAGGACCTCGACATGTCCGTGGCCCGCGCGAGCGGCGCCGGCGGCCAGCACGTCAACAAGACGGAGTCCGCGGTGCAGATCATCCACAAGCCGACGGGGCTGATGGTCTACTGCGCCGACGAACGCTCCCAGCTGCGTAACCGCGTGAAGGCCCTGCGCGTCCTCCGCTCCCGCCTGCTCGACCTGACCCGCGCCAAGGAACGCGAGGCGCGCGCCCAGGACCGCAAGACGCAGGTGGGCTCCGGCGACCGCTCCGAGCGCATCCGCACCTACAACTTCCCGCAGAACCGCATCACGGACCACCGCATCGACCTCACGGTCCACGGCATCGAGCAGGTGCTCGAGGGCGACCTCGACGCGCTGATCGATGCGCTGTTCGACGCCGACCTGCGCCAGCGGGCCGAAGCGATCACTCGGCGCTGAGGCGGAGCCGCGCGTAATCCGGCCCGACGACGAAGTCGCCGGCCGCCGGATCGCCGTCGTCGATCCACGTGTCCACGAGCCGCAGGCAACGTTCGTACGCCTGACCCGGTTCGGCGGGCGTGAAGATGATCGCGGGGGCGCCGGCGGCCTTGGCGCCGGCGAACCGCCAGGTCCCCGCGAGGGGGCATTCGGTGATGAGCACGCGGAGGCGCCGCGCCCACTCGGGCCCGAGGGCGGCCGTGAGCTCGGCGTCCGCCGGCCAAGCCTCCCGTTCGAAGCGTTCCGTCAGCAGGCCCGTCCGGGCTTCGGCGAAGACCTTGAGCACGGCGTTGGCCGGGAGCTGCTGCGGGATGATGTAGAGGGAGGCGCCAAGCAGGCCGAGGCCGAGGCCGATCACGCCGACCTTGAGACCGGCCCGCAGGCGCGTCTCCGTGGGCGGATGAAGGGGCTTGGCGGCGAGGCTCACGGACATCGACGACGACGATGTCCCGCCGCCGCCGGCCAGCAAGCCCGGACCCGGCGACGCTTCCGCCTTGGAGTGCGGCCGCTTCCCCGCTTCATTGGGCGCATGGACGCGGATCATCTCCAACGCTTCGCCGGCATCGGCCGCCTCTACGGGCGCGCCGGCATGGAGCGCCTGGCCCGCGCCTCCTTCCTCGTCGTCGGCCTCGGCGGCGTGGGCTCCTGGACCGTCGAAGCCCTCGCGCGCTCCGGCGTAGGCCACCTCTCCCTCGTCGACGGTGACGCGGTCTGCGTCTCGAACACGAACCGTCAGCTGCACGCGGTCGTCGGCAACGAAGGCCGCCCGAAGACGGAGGCGGTCGCCGAGCGCGCGCGGGCGATCCATCCCGCGCTCCGCACGACCCTCCACCAACGCTTCCTCTCGCGCTTCAATCCCCACGAGGTGCTCGCGGATTTCGACGGCGTGGTCGTCGACGCGATGGACGCGCTTTCGCCGAAATGCGGCCTGATCGCCGAGGCGGTGAACCGCAAGCTGCCGGTGGTCACGGTCGGCGGGTGCGCGGGGCGCCTCGACGGCACCCGGCTGAAGATCACCGACCTGCGCGATTCGCGCGACGACCCGCTGATGATGCTCGTGCGCAAACGCCTGCGTCAGAACTTCGACTTCCCGCGCGGCAAGACGCCGTTCGGCGTGTCGTGCGTGTGGTCCGATGAACCGTTCACGCAGCCGACGGATTGCGAAGGCCTGCCGGGCGGCGAGATCCCCGAAGGCGAAGACCTGCGTCCGAACTGCGAATGGGGTTATGGCACGGCCGCCCACGTGGCCGGCGCGTTCGGCCTCGCGGCCGCGGGCGAGGCGCTGCGGCTCTCGCTCTTACGCCCCGAATAGGCGAGCGAAGTTCGCGGAGGTCAGCGCGGCGGACTCCTCCGGCGTGACGCCCATGGTCCGCGCGAGCTCGGCGTTGTTCCGCACGAGGTTCGACGGATGGTTCTGCTCCGTGCCGGCCGCGTCCGGCGCGAGTTCGCGCAGACGGAATTCCGGCGCGGGGCAGAGCGCAGGCGCGTCGGTCTCGACGAGGATGCGCTCGCGGGGGATGGCCGTGGCGAACTGGATGCGCAGGTCGGCCTTGCGCGGAATGAGATGGTGCGCGCTGAAAGAGAAATAGGCGCCGAGCTTCGCAAGCTCCGGCACGAGCTCGACCGGCCCGTTCCAGCTATGCAGCAGGAA
>CALPIW020000088.1 GCA_943323725.2 Polynucleobacter meluiroseus
GACGTTCCTCCTGCTCTGTCTCTGCGCCGCCGCCTTCGCCCAGGAAGCTCCGGCTCCGGCCGCCGTCGAAGGCGTGCGCGGCGTCCGCCAGGAAGGCTCCGGCAAGGTGAAGGAGATCGATCCCGCCGCCAAGAATGTCGCGCCGACCACCGTCCAAGGCGTCGAGAAAGTCGACGGCGTCAAAACCCCCGGCGGCGCCAAGCCGGTGAAGCAGGCTCCGCCGCCCGCCTCCGTGACGGCCACCGCCAAGCCCGTGGAAGGAGCCGAAGCGAAGGCGACGCCTCCGCCGCCTCCGACCAAAGGACTCGTCGGCACCGAGGGCGTGAAGCCGCCCGAAGGCGTCAAGGGTGCCGGCACCAAGGGCACCCCTCCGCCGCCTGCTCCGAAGGGAGTCGAAGCCGTCAAGGGCGTGAAGCCTCCGGAGTCCGTCAAGGGCGCCGGGACGAAGGCCACGCCGCCGCCCCCGCCTGCCAAGGGTCTCGCCGGCGTCAAGGGAGTGAAGCCGCCCGAAGGCGTGAAGCCCGCCGCCGGCGGTATCAAGCCCGTCGAGGGCGTCACCGGCATCGGCGCCGGCAAGCAGCAGAATCTCGAAGCCGCCCTGCAGGTCGAGGCCGCCGGCAAGCCCGGGCCGAAGAAGGCCAAGGCCGCCGCCGCGCTCCTCGCCGGTCCCGAACCGAAGGGCAAGCCCACCAAGGCGGACGACCGCAAGGTCTTCGAAGAAGCCCGCAAGATCCCCGACAATGGTTCCTGAATCCTTTCCACGTATCCCCATGAGACTCCTCCGTCCGTTCCTCTGCGCCGCGCTCGCGTGCGTGGCGACGCTTCCCGCCCAGCAGGCCGCGCCGCTCGACGCCAAGACGCAGCAGCAATACGAACGCCTGCTCCGCCATCGTTACTCGCGCGACCTCAGCGAGGTCTTCGCGGCGATGGAGAAGTCGGCGCGGCCCGACGCCCGTGCCGGCGCCGACGCCCGGTTCCTCTCCGCCTTCCGCCTCGGCGATTGGGCGCAGGTCCGCGCAGAGCTCGCGGCGCTGCCGTCCGAACTCGGTCGCGGCATCTACGATAAGATGCTGACCGATCTTGCCGAACGCCCGAAGAACGGCGTGCGGCTCGAGGACGTCTTCGCCCTCGCCGACGCCGGCCCCGGCGACCTGACCGATCTCGAACTCCGCAAACTCGGCCAGATGCTCGGCCAGATCGTCGCGCCGAATGAAAGCTTCTGGGTCGCCGAGCGTCTGTCGCGTGGCACCGAGAAACTCGGCGGCAAGGATCCCGCCCGCCGCCTCGCGGCCGGCCGCGTCCTGCTGGCCGGCGGTTTCCGTGACCTCGCCCGCCAGTATCTGCCCGCCGGGGCCGATCTGGACCAGGTCGTCGACGAGGGACTTCGGCAGGAGATCGCGGCCTTCCTGGCGGCGGAACAAGCCACCGAGATCGCCCAGCGCGACCAGATCTCCCGCATCTGGAGCGACAACGTCGCGATCCTCCGTTCGGAGAAGAAGACCAGCGACTGGGAACGCAGCAAGGCCGCCGGCGAGATGCTCCGCGTGCTCACGCAGGTCTCGCCGGCCGTGCTCGGCGGCACCTTCGCCGAACTGATGAAGTCGCAACCCGACGCCGCGCTCAAGGTCGTCGGCGGTCTCTCGCGCAAGATCCAGAACGAAGGCGGCGCGCCCGCCGCCCAACGGATGGATAATCTCCGCGCCCAGACGGTGCTGGCCAACCTCATCGCCGAGCATGTCGACGACGCCGGGGGCGACTGGCGACAGGTCCTCGGTCTGATGGCGGAATCCTGGATGACCGAAGTCGAGCAGTCGTTCGGCCGTCAGTCCGGCGGCGCCCGTCGTACCAACAGCCGCAATATCGCGAACGATATCGACCCCGAGGAGATGCTCCAGCTGGCGCCCGCCGGCAAGTGGCTCGCGGCCTTGGCGCCCGACCTGCGCGCCCGCTTCGACGCGACCCTCGCCCGGGCGGTCATCGTCAGCGCGAACTTCGAACTCGCCGCGGATCGCATCACCGAGCTTGCGCGTCGTCATCCGGCCGCGGGCGTCGCCTTGGCGGAGGATTTCCTGCTTGCCTGGGGTCAGGCCCATAATCCCCAGCTGCCGGTGGAACTGCGCGCCCGCTATGGCCTGCCCGAGGACGCCCGCATCCCCGTGACCCCGGTGATGATGGAGCGGAACGTCGACAGCCTCGCCCGCATGATGGCGCTCTTCCGTCAGGCCGGCGTCGCCCCCCGCGACCAGAGCAAGGTCGTCAACGCCTTCGACCTGGCCTACAGCAACGCCGAGGCCTATCGCGACACGCACATCGAGCGCGTGTTCGGTCCGACCGCCCAGATGGACGAGCAGGTCTTCTTCCTGCTCGCCCAGAAGATGCATGCCAACCTCGGCGACCGCTGGCGCCGCGCCGACGTCCAGCGCAGCGGACTGACCCGCCGCAACGAGGCCCAGACCTATGCCATGGCCGCGGACGGCTATGCG
Source organism: Polynucleobacter meluiroseus (assembly GCA_943323725.2). Classification (GTDB taxonomy): domain Bacteria; phylum Verrucomicrobiota; class Verrucomicrobiia; order Opitutales; family UBA953; genus UBA953. Next base: position 2,484 of record CALPIW020000088.1, read on the forward strand.
TCGCTGCTGAAACTGATCGACGGATGGCAGGCCGACCGCCCTGACGCCTACAAGGCGCTGCTGCTGGGCGCCGTGGTCTTGAATGACTGGGCTGATTTCGAAAACTTCCAGGACCTCGCTCCGATTGAGCCCGCCAAGCGCCTTGTCGCCGCCAAGGAGAAGACGCTGCGTTCGCAGGATTACTTCCAGCGCGCCGCCGATGCCTACGGCCGTCAGGTCGTCCGCCTGCAGCCTAACGAGCAGTCCATCGACCCTTACCTGAGCTGGTTCAACGCCGTGCTCGGGGTCGGGGGCAACGGCCAGGTCAATCTCGGCAAGCCGCTCAACCGCGCGGCCCTCGGCCGCATTCGCGCTGCCATCCAGGCGCTGCCGGGCCGGCTCGCCGGCACGCACATGGGTCAGCTGGCGAAGACGCTCAACGCCCGCCTGAATGACCAGAACAGCCCGCTGCACGAGGACCTCAAGTATCGTTACCTCGCCGCCACGCTCGTGGTCACGAAGGATGACCCGTTCTCGCTCGGACTGAAGAAGCGCGCGGACTACCTCGACGAGCTCCTCGGCGAGATCCGCGTCCAGACCCGCGTCGATGGACCGAACACGGTCGGGGCAGGGCAGGACTTCGGTATCATCGTCAGCGTCGTGCATACCGAGGCCATGGGCCGGGTCGCCCGTTTCGGACAATACCTGAGCAACGACCCGGCGGCGACCGCCGCCGCCACGAAGCGCCGCGGTCCGCAGGCCCTGCGGTCCGCCGAGGCGCAGGGTCCGCGCGATGAGTTCGAGAAGAAGCTCACCGAAGGCCTCTCGCCCTTCTTCGAGATCCGCTCGATCACCTTCGCCGCGCCCGACGTGAAGCCGCGTCCGGCCGCCCGGCCGGGCTGGGAGGAGACGACGCTCGCCTACGTGCTCGTGCGGGCGAAGGACGCCAGCGTCGACAAGATCCCGCCGGTGCAGATGGAGCTCCGCTTCATCGACCTGAGCGGCCCGGTGACCGTCCCCGCGACTTCCGCCGAGACCTTGCTGAAGGTCGCCGGCGGCAAGGCCAGCCCGCGTCCGGCCGACAAGATCGAGGTCACCCAGACGCTCGATACGCGCCAGTTCGCGATCAACGGTTCGTTAAGCCTCGAGGTCGCCGCGACCGCCGCGGGCACCGTGCCCGAACTGGACGACCTGCTGGACCTCGCCCCGTTGGCCGCCTTGGCCAAGGTGCGTCAGGTCACGGTCATCGATCCGCTGATGGTCAAGGAACTCAACACCTGGGGCGACCAAGTGGCGCCGCGCACGGAGCGACGCTGGTCGGTGACGGTCGACGGCGATGCCATCCGCGCCGCCGACAAGGCGACCGATCTGCCGTTCCCGACGATCAAGGCCGCGAACGCGACCACCGTCTGGCGGACCTATCAGGACATCGATCCCGTCGTCCTGACGAAGAACTCCGTCCTCCTCGACCGGGTCAAGGTCGCGGCCGGGGCGGGCTACGTCCCGCCGGTAGCCGAGGATGACCTGACCTACCTCTAGGTCGGTCTCGCCGTCGCCGCCGCTTTCGTCGGGTGGCTCGTCTTCCGTCCTCGCAATACTGGGCCGCGCCCGCCGCGTGCCCGCGACGTCTTCAAACTGCCCGCCGCCATCGACGGCTTCGCGGTCGTGGCCTTGCTCCGTAAACTGGCTGCCAGCCCGCTGGTGAAGTTCAGCTCCGCTCAGCACGCCGAACTCACGGCGGATATCGAACGCGTCCAGACCGGTTGCTTCGGTGGCGCGACCACGCTCTCCGAAGCCGATCTCAAGACCCTCGCCGAGAAATGGCTCCGCCAACTCCGCTGAGAAAGACGGACCTACCCCAATCCCTACCCCTACCCCTTAAGACATGAGCCAACATCCTAATCCCGCGGCCGTGCAGGCTGCCCATCAGTTCGTCGCCGACGTCCGCACGCGCGTCGGCAAGGTCGTCGTCGGCCAGGACGTCGTCGTCGAGCGCGTCATGATCGCGCTCCTCACCGGCGGCCACCTGCTCCTGCAGGGCATGCCCGGCCTGGCGAAGACCCTCCTCGTGAACACCGTCGCGAAGGCCATCGCCTTGGACTTCCGTCGCATCCAGTTCACGGTCGACATGCTGCCGTCCGACATCGTCGGCTCGGAAGTCGTCGATCAGAAGACCGGCGACTTCCGCATCCACCGCGGTCCCGTCTTCACGAACCTGCTCCTCGCGGACGAGATCAACCGCGCCGCGCCGAAGGTGCAGGGCGCGATGCTCGAGGCCATGCAGGAGCGCAAGGTCACCCTCGGCGGCCAGACGATGCGCCTGCCCACGCCGTTCCTCGTCATCGCGACGCAGAATCCCGTCGAGCAGTCCGGCACCTTCGAACTGCCCGAGGCCCAGCTCGACCGTTTCATGCTCCTCCATCGCCTGGGCTATCCGGGTCGCGACGAGGAACAGGACATCCTCCAGCGCCAGCTGGGCATGGGCCTCCGCAAGGAAGAGGGCGGGGCGGTCCCGAAGACGGCCTTCGACATGATCGATGATTCGCCGGTGGGCACCAAGGCCGACCTCGTCGCCGCGATGGAAGCCGTCCAAGGCGTCCATGTCAGCGAAGTCTTCCTCCGCCACTCCGTCGAACTCGTCCGCCGCACGCGCGAATCCAAGGACCTGGACTTCGGTTGCAGTCCGCGCGCCGGCCTGGCCCTCGTCAACGCCGCCCGCGCCCGCGCGGTCATCCGCGGCCGGGATTACGTGACCCCGGAGGATCTCTTCGAACTCGCCGAGGACGTCGTCCTGCACCGTATCCGCGTGAGCTACGAAGCCGCGGCCGCCGGTCAGACCGGCGCCAAGGTGCTGGAAGGAATCCTCGCCGGCTTGGGCTGAACGCATGCTTCGTCCGCGGACATTGCCTCACGATCCGGTCGACAGCCGGCAGTTCGAAGTCGCCGTCCGGCGCCTCGCGAACAGCCTGGACTTCGGCCAGCGTGATTCCGTGTTCCACGGCGCCGGCCTGGAGTTCGTCCAGTCGCGTCCGTATGTCGCCGGCGACGCCGTCAAGTTCATCGACTGGAAGGTCTCCGCGCGCCTAGGTAAGCTCTACGTCAAGGAGTTCCGCGAGACCAAGCAGATACCGCTCTACCTCCTGCTCGATACCTCCGCTTCGATGTGCGTCACGTCGCAGCCCCTGAGCAAGTATGCCTGGGCCGTGCGCATCGCGACCGGCATCGGCCTCGCCGCGCAGTCGTCCGTGACGCCGGTCGGTTTGCTCGGCTGCGGAGCCCGCGAGCTGCATGTCCGTCCGACCCTCTCGCGCAATGTCGTCATGGAATGGGCGCATCAGCTGCGGCAGCATGACTTCACCGAGAAGACCTCGCTCGCCGTGCGCGCCCGTGAGCTGGCTCCGTCCTTGGCGAAGCGGACGACGGTCATCGTCCTGAGCGACCTGCATGACCCGGACGCCATCGCGGCGCTGCAGGTGCTGGCCCAGCGGCATGACTGCGTCGTCCTGCATCTCGAAGACCCGGCCGAGCAGGGCCTGCGTGGCGCCGGCCTCATCCGCGGCGTCGAAGCCGAGTCCGGACGCGGGTTCGTCGGTTTCGGCGGACGTCGGCAGGTCGATTCCTCCGGCTGGCAGGCCGAGCTCAGCCGCTTCGGCATCGATTACCTCCGCCTGCGCACCGACGAACCGATCCTCGGACGGCTGACCTATTTCCTGAAGAACCGCGGCTTCGCGAGCCGTGCGGCCCGTTGAGCATGACCGCCGCGCCGTCCACATACCGCCGATGGCTCCTCTGGGGCTTGGCCGCTGTCGTAGCCCTCGTTGCCGCATGGTGGTTCCTGCAGGAGGATGACAGCCTGAAGGTCCCGCTCGGGGTCGAACAGGCCGCCATCATCACTTACGGCGGCCCTACGCTCGTCGTGAAACCGTTCCGCTACGGCGTGGCGGTGAACGTGCGCATCGCTCAGGTGACCGGGCAGGATGGCCTCAACGTGTATGACGTCCGCTACCTCGTGAACCGCGAAGGCGAGCATGACCTGACCGAATACCTGATGGCGGACGATGGCGCGGCTTTGAGCGGCCTGCCGTCGTTCAAGATCCAGGGTGATCCGAAACTTTCCAAGGAACTCGAGGCCCGCGTGAAGGAGACCGAAGACATCGGCATCCAGGTCTGGGGGCATTATCGGGCGACCCTCTGGGGGCTC